>DASZYK010000415.1:0-4060 GCA_035545455.1 Steroidobacteraceae bacterium | reverse complement strand
ACGCCGCCCGCGAGCAGGCCGAGCGCCTCCATCTTCTGCGAATGCGCGCGCGCGGCCGCTTCCTCCGCGCCGCGGGGCCGCGGGACCGCGGCGGGCCGTGCGGCCTCCTCGGCGCGCCGGCGCTCGCGCAGCGCCGAGGCGGCGGTCACTGCGACCCCGAGCAGACAGGCCACCGCGCCCCACACGATCATGTCCATCCCGCCGCCGGCGGCGCGCAGGCCCGGATCGAGCGCGAGCCGCAATCCGTCGCCTTCCAGCGCCAGCGATGCCGTCAGGACCAGCGCCAGACCAACATACAACCCGGGTCGGGGGTTGTGGGTGCTTCCGCTCATCGTCTTCATGACGCCTCCAGACGGAACTCGACGGCTTCCGCCGCTGACCGGCAGCCGCCGGCGGATGACATATCTCAACTCAAACGTGACCCAAGTCGCAAGCTGTCGGCCTTTGGAGTCAATCGCGGGTGTTTCCGCCCGGCAACACCCGGCAGGTCGTGTGCCGGAGCACGCTCGATTCTCCCGTCTCGACGTGCAGGAGGATGCAGTGGGAGCCGCGCCGCAGCAGGCGGAAGTGCTGCGGCCGTCCGAGCTCTCGTCCGTTCAACGGCAGCCCGCGCGCGTCGCGCGCCTGCGCGCGCCCGATGATCAGGAGATCGTCACGCGTCAGCGCATCGTCCGCGAGCCTGACGGGAGATCCCCCCAGCGCCTGCGACACGGCGCGCTCGAGCGCGGCGCGGCTCGCCGCCGTGGGATGGGTGATGACAGCCGGAGCATCGGGCGTGGCGGGGAAGGTGCGGCAGGCCGGCAAGCCCGCCAACACCAACACCGCGAGCGCGCGGGCCGCGAGAGCCGCGGCGCCGTCCCGCGGCCACCGCTGCTGCCCCGATCCCTCCGAGGGCCGCCTTCGCGAGTTGCCTGCGCGCCGGTGAGCCCTCATGCGCATCTCACCTGCGTAGGATCCGCATCTGCTGCAGAGGCGAGCGGACGAAGATGCGCTCGAGGAGTTGCCGCTGCGTGAGGCTCCTCGGCGCGGCATTGCCGGTGGGCGGCGAGGGACAGGTGGACGCCTGCGGGTTCGCAAGGTAGGCGAGCGCCGCCGCCAGCCGGCCTTCGCTCGGATCGCCGAGCGCATGACCGAAATCGTCGGCGACCGAGCAGCCGGGCACGGTCACGCCCACCGAAGGGGTGGTGTTCGCCGGCGAGAAGCCGTCGCCGTAGCCGCCGAAGCCCTTGGCGTTGACCCCCTGGAACTCGATCGAGAAGTAGGTCGTGCCGCAGTTGTCCTGCGGGTAGAAGCCGTAGGGCTTGCCGCAGGTGGTGGAGCCGATCTGATACACGGTGACTCCGACGCCCTGGAGACCGTTGATGATGGACTCGCTCGCGGAGCAGGTGCCCTGGCCGGTGATCACGGCGACGCGTATCAGGTTGAGCGTCGGCAGCGCCTGACCCGCGGTGGTGGAGAAGCCCTGGGTCGTATCGTGGAAGAGCGTGGGCGTGATCGGCTGGCCGGTCACCGGATTGGTCGTCGTGTACTGATTGTTGAACTGCTCCTGCTCGAAGGTCTGGCCGGCGGTCTGGTTGCCGCCGATCATGTAGCCGAGCTCGCTCGCCAGATCGAGCAGGCCGCCGCCGTCGTAGCGCAGGTCGAGGACGAGGTCCGTGACCCCGCGCGACTTGAGATCGTTGATCGCGTTGATCAGCTCCGACTCCGCGGTGGCAACCTGCTCGTTGTAGAGGATATACCCCACCGTGCTGCCGTCGGCGCCCGTGACGGTCTTCTCCAGCAGGACCGGTGTCGAGGTCACGTTGGCCGCCTGCAGCGTGACCGTGCGGGGAGTGCTCGAGCCCGGGTCTTGCACGGTGAAGGTGTGGGTCTCACCGGCGGTCGAGGGCGAGAGGCCGGCATTGATGGTATTGATGCTCGCCGTGTCCGTGGCATTGACGACGTCGGCGCCGTCTACTGCCAGGATCGTATCGCCGCGCACGAGGTTCGCCGCGACTGTGTCAGCCGGCAGATTGGCTGCTGTCTCCAGGTACGCGATCCTGACACTTCGTGGCGGAGTGCCCTGAACGATGTCCCACTGGACGCCATATCCGACTTGCACGCCGGCTTCCGAGAGCGACTCCCAGACCGACGTCGGGTACGTGAAGTGGAATCGGTCCTTCGGTGCCCCTGATGACGTCGTCTGGGTCGTCTTCATGAGCTGGAAGTAATCCGACGTGCTGTAGAGCGAGGGATCTGCGTCCTTCACCTCGTCGTACCAGAGGTAGAGCTCATGCGTCCATGAGCGCAGCCAATTGTTCTCGTCGACGGCCGACCCCTGGACGTCCGGATAAGGCTGCTGCGTATAGGGGTCCGTGCCGGAGCGCGGCGATGCGCAGAGCGCCGCGAACTTCGAGGATGGCTGAAAGACGCCTGGCGTCCAGGTGGTGGGGGCGCTCCCTCCCGTCCCGGTGCCTCCTCCCCCGAGGCCCGCACTCCCCCCGCCTCCGCCGGAGCCGAGCGTCGAGCCGCTGCCTCCCCCGCCGCCGCAGCCGTACAGGGCTGCAAGCGCTGCCAACGGCACCAGCCAGCGCGCCGTGCGCGCCGGCCGCGATCGTGCGACCTCGAACATCCGTGACCCCTCCGAAGCCAACGCGGCGCCGCGGGAGGCCACCTGGCCAGCCGCGGCGCCGCCTGATTGTCGCGCCACTATAGCCGAACGGCGGCGCGATGCAATCGCGTCACTCAGTTGACGATGTTGGAGGTGCTCGATGAGGGCAGAGTCACGCTAGTGGTGGCGTTGGCTGTGACCGATACGTTGTCCAGCACCGTCCAGTGCAGAGTCTGGTAACCGCTTTGGCCGAGGACGGCAGCCGGGTCGTAGAGGTCATAGTTGCATGTCGCGGCGAGCGTGTAGCTGCCCGTGGCGACATAGGGAATGGAGAGTGAGACCTGGGTCGTGGTCCCGTCGTATGGGATCGGCTCGAAAACGACCAGGTCGGCGCCGCCGCCGTTCTGCGGGGTCGCCGTCGCGCCGGAGAAGAGGAACAGCCCTCCCTTGCACTGCGAGACCTGCGTGCCCGAGCCGAGCTGCTGGGTGGTGAGCGCGGCAAGATCGATGTCGGCGGCGATCGTGCCGACCTGGAGCTGGTCCTCGAGGCGCAGCGCCGGGACGAGTATGTAGTTCTGCCCGGCCGCCGAGGTGACGGACTGGCGCAGGTTGAAATCGATGATGAGCTGCGTGGTGCTGCCCTGCGCCACCTTGAAGGGGGTGACGAGCTTCAATCCGGTCTGCGCGCCGCTCGGGATGTAGAGCGGATACTGCGCGCCGGTGTTGAGAGTGATGTACGACTCGCCCTGGGTGTCCTTGTTGGCGAGCACATCGAGCCGCATCCAGTCATAGCTGCCGGCGGGGACGGATTCGCCCTGTGTCAGTGCCCCGGTGACGCCGTTCTGCAGCTTCAGCAGATCGATCTGCTTGGCGCTCGGGAACTTGATGGTGACCATCGTCCCGTTGGTGTTGTGAAGCTCGATGCCCGTGAAATCGACGACGACCTCGGTCGCGTTGTCGACGGGCGTGTCGGCGAGATTGATGCTGAGCGCGCCCGAGCCGGAGGAGTCCGATCCACCGCCACATGCGCCGAGAGCCGCGGTCGCGAGGACGAGCGCGGCGAGACTCATGCTGCGAGTGATCGATGTCATGGTGGGGGTCTCCACGGAGTGCCGGGAAGTGTTCCGGCGGGAATTCAATGACAGCAGATGCCGCGGCCCCGGTAAAGCCCGTTTCTGTCGTTGATTTGCGCCAAATGGCGCGGCAGTTGACATAACGGCGAGAGCCCCTTGCGGAGCTCTCGTCGTCGGCTCTCTCCTCGGGTTTTTCGTTCAGCGGCCGTTCATCCTGCCGTGGCAGGCGGCATGCCCTGGCAGGACGCATGCGCGGCGGCGCTGTCGGGACCCTCAGGCCGCCGCGTCAGTTGATGATGTTCGAAGTCGTGCCGGAAGGCAGGATGGCCGTGGTGGTCGCGTTGGCGGACACCGAGACGTTGCCCTGCACGGTCCAGTGAAGACTCTGGTAGCCGCT
>DASZYK010000414.1:0-7105 GCA_035545455.1 Steroidobacteraceae bacterium | reverse complement strand
GACGCGTGCCCGGGCCCGCGGTCGGCCTACCGCTTCGCGGATTCGTCCAGCAACTCGACGAGATAGCGCTTCCACACGGCCGCGTGCGTGTGCGTTCCGTGACCGTAGGTGCTCATCGACGCCGGGACGAGAACGAACCGCGCGCGCGGCATCCGGCGAACGAGTTGCCGCGCGATCGTGTCCAGCTCCGGCGGATTGATGAAATCATCCGCGGAGTTGATCCACATGACGTGCGCGACGATGGACCCGAGTCGGGGCTCCGGATCGTAGTCACGCGAGGCGTCGAAGTAATACAGGAAATCATCGGCGTCCATGTGGGACGCGAGCTCGTTTACGCGCGCGTTGACGTAGTCGTCCGCCTGCTTGCGCGTGGGAAGATCCTTCTGCATCTGCTGCGGCGCGGAGGTCGCTATGACGAGCATGTCGGCGGCCCCCTCGAGGCCCTCGATCGGCTCATGGGTGTAGTTGCCGCCGTCCCACGCGGGATCGTCGCGAATCGACTGCATGGCCATGTAGCGCCACAAGCGATTGCGGCCGGCGATCTCTATGGGCATGCAGGCAAGCGGCATGAGCGCATCGGCGAACCGGGGATAGGCCTCCCCCCACACGAAGGACTGCATGCAGCCCATGGACGTGCCGAGAATCAGACGCAGATGATCGACATGCAGAGCGCCCAACAGCATTTGATGCTGCGCGCGGACCATGTCGTCGTACGTGTAGCGCGGAAACTTCATGCGCAGGCCGTCGGACGGCTTGCTCGACTCCCCGTGGCCTATCTCGTCCGGGAGAATGATGAAATACCTCTTGATGTCCAAGGGCTGGCCGGGACCGAAGAGGACATCCGAGAACACCGGATTGAGGAGCGAGTGCGCGTCACCGCCGGTCCCATGCAGCAGCAGGACGGCATTGACCGTATTGCCTGCTGCGTCGCGGCGGGGCTCACCAAGCGTCACGTAATGGAGGCGCAGATCCGGCAGCGTCTCTCCCGTGCCGAAGCGGAAGTTGCGGACGTGATAGACGCCGTTGCGAATGGGCCAATGGGTCGGCGGATGATGAGGTGCCGGAGCCTGAGCGTGGGCCACGCCGATCGCGGCGAAGAGAGCGGCGACAAGGCGGAGCATATGCACCTCCTCTCGGATCTGGAGCGCGCCAGCGCCCTGTCGAAACGAAATCGCTCGGCGCCCGCCTCACCAGCGGGCTCGAGCTTCCCAGGGTCGCGGACCGCGATCGCCTGCGGCCTCAGGCGCCCTCGGGAATTGCGGCCGCCTCCGCCGGGCGCCTGCCGATGCGCCGGGCGAGCGAATGGCCCAGCCCCATGGCGATGATGCCGACGAGCAGATGCAGCGCCTGGATCACCCAGTGGCCGCGGCCTGGAAGCAGGCGCAACTGCGAGACGCCGAGGGCCGGGACGACGAGGCTCCAGGCGAGAACCACGAGAGCGAGCGCTCGACTGCCGCGCGCGAGGAGCCCGACGATGGCGAGAACCCAAAGGGATATGACGAACAGGCCGCCGAGCGTCATATGAAGCGGCAACAGCGACAGCGCGCGTCCCATCCAGAAGAGGATCCCGAGCACCACGAGCGCGATGCCCAGGACACCGATGAGTGAGCGCGCGATGAGAACGATGTATTTCACAGCCGCCTCGCACCGGGCCAAGTGCCGCCGGCAATTCGGCGGCATCGGCCCGCGGGTTTGAATTCGCGGATATTACGGCCAACTTCCTCGCGCTGCCAGAGAAACGCCGCGATCGGCGGCCGTCATCCGAATTCGGGAGGATCTGCGTCAATTCCCACGCGGCGATGCAACAGCTTCCCGTTCGGCGGCGCGTGCGGCTTCAGGCTCCAGCCATTGAGCGGTCGCGCTCCGCAATGCATGACAGCAAGGCCGGCAGGAGGGAATCGCCGGCGAATGCGCGGGGTGGTGCGGTTGCCTTGCGCAAATCCGGTGAGCGGACGGCAGAACCTCCACGAGCCGGGTCGGTGCGCAGTGATGATCCGTCCCATGCGCATTCTCCAAATCCGAGCGGCATGCAGCGGGACATGGCGCCGGCGTGGGAGTCGCGAACGAAACTATTCAAAAATCATCCTCCGAATGATTCTCATTTCCTACAAAATACGCGTTGTACTTGCCATTATATCTATTCTATTATCTATTCATGGCTCGATCGCCAGTGGCCGAAAATCTCGTCAATCAGCTGGCCAGGGGGCCTGCAGGGGCGCCGGAGCTGGTCCGCGCACTCGGCATATCCCAACCCACGCTGTCCCGAGCGATCGCAGCAATGCAGCGCGAGGGGCGCGTAATCCGAATAGGCACCACGCGCGGGGCCCGCTACGGGCTCTCCCGTCCGGTGGGCACGATCGGTTCGCGCTGGCCATTGTTCCGCGTCGATGAGAATGGCCGTCTCATCGAGTTGGGGCCGCTGCACGCACTCGAGAGAAATCTGTACTACCTGCCGCGCGGCGCAGGGCGCCTGCGCGGAATCACCGAAGGGATACCCTACTTCCTGCAGGACGCGCGGCCGAGCGGTTTCCTGGGCCGCGCGATACCGCGGGCGTTTACGGAACTGGCCCTGCCCCCCCGCATCATCGACTGGACCGATGAGCACTTCCTCAGCTATCTCACGCTGCGTGCGCCGGATAATGTCGGCGATCTGATTCTGGGCGAAGGCTCCGTCGAGCGGTACATGGCGCGCTCTCATGAATCCCAGGTGGTCTCGGCATCCGAACGCCCTTCCCGGTACGCCGTCATGGCGGCCTCGGCAATGGAGGGGGCCCCCGCGGGCTCTTCGGCTCAGGGCGAGCAGCCCAAGTTCCTCGTGCAGGTCGACGAAGCCAGGCGGCGCACCCACATGCTGGTGAAGTTCTCCCCGCCGCGAACGAGCGAAGCAGGCCAGCGCTGGGTGGATCTTCTGCTTGCCGAGCACCTCGCGCATGAGCTGTTGGCGCGCGCGGGCCTCCCGTCCTGCCGCTCGAGCTGGTTCCTGTTCGGCGAACGTGCCTACCTCGAGGTGGTGCGCTTCGATCGGCGCGGCATGGAGGGCCGGCGCGGCGCGGTCTCACTGTATGCGGTCGATCTCGCGCGCTATGGGAGGCTCGACACCTGGAGTGAGTGCGCGCGGCGGCTCGAGGCCGAAGGCCTGCTTTCCACGGAGGATTCCGCGAGGATCCGCCTGCTCGACGTGTTCGCCCAGTTGATCGCGAACAGCGATCGTCATTTCGGCAACATCACGTTGTTCGATCACTACGAAGGACCCTTCGAGCTGGCACCCGTGTATGACATGCTGCCGATGCTCTTTGCGCCGCAGCACGATCAGGTCATCGAGCGTCGCTATGAGCCAGCGCCACCCAACGCCGCATCTCTCCCGGTCTGGAGCCGGGCGCGAACCCTGGCGGAAGAATACTGGGCGCTGCTTGCGGACGACACCCGGCTCAGCAGGCCGTTCCGCTCACTCTGTGCCCGTTGCCTCGAGGCGCTGCGGGCGCTTTCCGTTCGCGGGCTCAATTGAGAGCGATCGCCGGTGCCGCTGCCCGGGCCTCAGCCTGACCTGCGCAACCGCTGCTCGCCCCGGCAGAGCCCGACCGTGCGGCCGGATGGGCAGCACTGCTCGGGAATCCAGCCCCGCCCGGGTTCGCCGGTTGCAGGCTGATCGCACTTCCCCATGGGTACGATCGACCAGATCATCCTCGTCACCGGCGTGCTCAGCCTGCTGGCCGTCTTTGCCGGGGTCGCCTCGGTGCGCCTCGGCGCTCCTTTGTTGTTGGGCCTCATCGCCGTCGGCATGCTCGCGGGCGAGGACGGGCCGGGCGGCATCGACTTCGGCAACTTCCAGGCGGGATACCTGATCGGCAGCGTTGCCCTGGCGGTGATTCTCTTTCAGGGCGGCGTCGCCACCGAGCGCTGGATGCTCAAGCGCGCGCTCTGGCCGTCCGTGCTCCTGGCCACGGCCGGTGTCGCCGTCAGCGCTGCGGTCGTTGCGGCGGCAGCCAGACTCGCCCTCGGCATGTCATGGCCGGAAGGATTGCTCCTCGGGGCGACCGTCTCACCGACCGATGCGGCCGCCGTGTCGGTGCAGCTGCGCTTCTCCCGGGTCGGGGTCCCCGCGAGGGTAGCGGGCGCGTTGGAGCTCGAATCCGGCCTGAATGATCCCATGAGCGTGTTCCTCACGCTGACCCTGGTCGAGCTCATGCGGCGCCCGGGCTCGTTCGACCTGGGCAATGAGGTGCTGAGATTCCTGCGCGAGATGGGGGTCGGCGCGGCCATCGGAGTGGTCGGTGGATACGCGCTGCTGCGTGTCTATCGACGGCTGCGGATAGTGCGGTCCGCCTTTCCCCTGCTCGCGCTCGGGTGCACGCTGACCGTGTTCGGCGGCGCGCAGCTGGTCGGCGCGAGCGGCTTTCTGGCCAGTTATCTCACGGGCATGGTGGTCGGCAATTACGAGCATCCTGCGGCCAGGCCCGTCGGCCGTTTCTTCGAGACGCTCGGGTGGCTCGCCCAAAACTCGCTGTTTCTGATGCTCGGACTCCTCATCACGCCCCACCGCCTGCCGCCTCTGCTCGGAGCCGCGGCCTTCATCTCGGTGATCCTCATCATCCTCGCGCGCCCGCTCGCCGCGACTCTGTGCCTGGTGCCGTTCGGCTGGAGCATCCGCGAGGTGGCATTCATATCGTGGGCGGGTCTGCGCGGAGCCGTCCCGATCTACCTGACCATCATTCCGCTGCTGGAGGGGCTCGGCGCAGGACGGCGCCTCTTCGAGATCGTCTTCGTCGTGGTCATCATCTCTGTGGCGGCCCAGGCGCCCACCCTGCGCACGGTCGCCCGTCTGCTCGGGCTTCGCGAGGAAAAGCCCGGCTAGAATGGCGGCGTGAGCGCGTCACGGGAAGAGCGGCTGATGATCGATGTCGGCGCGGCCCATCGGGTGTCCGCGCTCTTCCGGCGGCCGAGCCCGGCGCGAGCGGCGCTCGTGATCGCGCACGGAGCGGGCGCGGGAATGGAGCATCCATCGATCCAGGCGGTCGCCGACGGATTGGCGGAGCGGAAAGTTGCGACGCTGCGCTATCAGTTCCCCTACATGGAGCGCAGGAGCCGGCGGCCGGATCCGCCGGCGCTATGCCACGCGACGGTTCGGGCCGCCGTCGCCGAAGCCTCGCGGCTGGCGCCCGACCTGCCGCTCATCGCCGGCGGCAGATCGTTCGGCGGCCGCATGACCTCCCAGACACAGGCACGCGACCCGCTGCCGCGGGTTCTGGGACTCGTGTTCCTGGCGTTCCCGCTCCATCCGGCCGGTCAGCCCGGCGTCGACCGCGCCGCACACCTGCACGAGATCGGCATTCCGATGCTGTTCATCCAGGGGACCCGCGACGAGCTCGCCAACCTCGATCTGCTGAGGCCTCTCGTCGAGCGCCTGGGCGGCCATGCCGCTCTGCAGCTGCTGGAGGAAGCCGACCATTCCTTCCACGTACCGGCTCGCAGCGGCCGCACGGATTCCGGCGTGCTGGCCTGCGCTTTGGACAGCGTGAGTGAATGGCTGGACCACTTGGGGATCCCCGGCGCGCGTTGACTCCGTGTCGCGAAGCAACGGCACCGGTCGCGGGCGGCATTCCCGACGGTGTCGCGACTGCTCTTCGTCAGAGAATGACCTTCGGGCCGACGGTCCCGCCACAGGTGAGCCTGCGGCGGCTAAACTTGCTACCTTCCACGTGGGACGCGAAGCGCCCGCGCTCCGCCGGCAAATCAGGCTCGACCCGGAATGACCAGTCCAGACACGCTGCACAGACTCTCCCTGCCCGCCGCCGCCGCCTCGCTTGCGCTTCTCCTGACGGCGGCATCCACGGCGAGCGCCGGCAACGCGCTGGGAAGAGATCTCGCTGAACGAGGCGTGAGCAGTGATCCGCCGGCATGCGCCAATGACGCGGGGCTGAAGCTGCCAGCCGGGTTCTGCGCCAGTATTTTCGCCGACAATCTCGGCCACGTCCGCCATATGGTGGCGGCGCCCGATGGCGTGCTCTACGCCAACACCTGGAGCGGCCGCTACTACGCGAACTCCCCGCCGCCCTCCGGAGGGTTCCTGATCGCCCTGCGGGATACGGCCGGCGGCGCCAGGGCCAACGTCATCCGCCGGTTCGGCGCTACGCCCGCGACCGGGGGACATGGCGGCACCGGCATAGCCCTGTACCATGGGTATCTTTACGCCGAGCTCGATGATCGGATCGTGCGTTACCGGATCCCGGCGGGCTCGATCGTGCCCACCGGCCGGGCGGAGACGGTCGTCTCCGGGCTGCCGCTCGGCGGCGATCATCCCATGCATCCGTTTGCGATCGACGCGCGCGGCTGGATCTACGTCGATTCCGCCAGTGCGACCAACTCCTGTCAGGAAGAGAACCGCACGCTGGCATCGCCCGGCATCGATCCCTGCACGGAGCTGACGACGCGCGGCGGTATCTGGCGCTACAGCGCCACGAAGTTGAACCAGAAGTTCTCGCCGGCAGAGCGCTACGCCACCGGCATCCGCAACGCCGACGGGATTGCGATCGGACCCTCCGGTCACGACGTCTACGCAGCCCAGCAGGGCCGGGATCAGCTGGGGCAGAACTGGCCGAAATTCTTCACGGCGAAGCAGGGCGCGTATCTTCCGGCGGAGGAGCTGGTGCACGTGGTGCCGGGCGGCGACTACGGCTGGCCCTACTGCTACTACGACGGGGTACGGCGCAAGCTCATGCTGGCTCCCGAGTACGGCGGCGACGGCAGGAAGGTGGGACTCTGTGCGCGCAAGCTCGCTCCCGTCGCCGCATTCCCTGCGCATTGGGCGCCCAATGACGTGACGTTGTATGCCGGGAGCCAATTCCCGCCGCGCTACCGCGGCGGAGCGTTCCTCGCCTTTCACGGATCGTGGAACCGGGCGCCGTTTCCGCAGCAGGGCTATGACGTGGTGTTTCAACCTCTCGCGCACGGCAGGGCCTCGGGCAGTTGCGAGATCTTCGCCGCCGGGTTCGCCGGCGGCGAGAAGGATCCAGGCGAGGCGGCCCATCGTCCCTCCGGCTTGGCGGTAGGACCCGACGGCTCCCTATACGTCGCCGACGACGTGCATGGACGCATCTACCGGATCGTG
>DASZYK010000413.1:0-8591 GCA_035545455.1 Steroidobacteraceae bacterium | reverse complement strand
CCTGCAGTACTCGGGAGACTCCCAGGCCTTGAGTGTGCACAGCACCTGCGCCGCGAAGGCCTCGTGGATCTCGTAATAGTCGAAGTCCTGCAGCGCGAGCCCGGCATCGCGCAGCATTGCCGCCACCGCGTACGCCGGGGCCATCAGCAAGCCCTCCTTGCCGCTCACGAAGTCGACGGCCCAGACCTTGCCGTAACGCAGCCAGGCGAGCACCGGAAGGTTGCGGCGTGCCGCCCATTCCTCGGAAGCCAACAGCACCGCGCTCGCCCCGTCGGTCAGCGGCGTGCTGTTGCCCGCCGTGAGCGTGCCGTTGCGCGCATCGAAGCTGGGGCGAAGCCGCGCCAGCTTCTCGAGCGAGGTATCCGCCCGGATGTTGTTGTCGGTCGCGAGTCCCAGGTACGGCACCACGAGATCGTCGTAGAACCCCGCGCGCCACGCGGCCGCCGCCTTCATGTGGCTGTCGCAGGCGAGCCGATCCTGCTCGTCGCGGCTGATGCCCCAGCGCTGCGCCATGAGCTCCGCGCTCTGACCCATGGAAAGGCCCGTGCGGGGCTCGACGACCGCGGGCAGGACCGGCTTGAAATGGCGCGGGCGCAGGCGCAGCCAGGGCGCGAGGCGCTGGCCCAGGGTCTTGCCGCGGGCGCTCGCGAGCAGCAGCTGTTGATATGCGCGCGGATAGACGACCGGCGGATCGCTGATGGTGTCGACGCCGCCGGCGATGCCGCAGTCGATCTGGCCGAGCGCGATCTTGTTGGCCATGGCGACGGCGGCCTCGAGACTGGTGCCGCAGGCGCGCTGCAGGTCGAGCCCGGGTGTCTGCGGATCGAGCCCGCAGGAGAGCACGCATTCCCGCGTCAGGCTGTAATCCCGCGAATGCTTGATGACCGCGCCGGCGGCGACATCACCCAGCCTCGCGCCGGTGAGGCCGTAGCGCTCCACGAGCGCACGAAACACCGTGGTGAGCATTTCCTGGTTGCCGACCGTGGCGTATGCCGTGTGCGACCTCGCGAACGGAATGCGTACGCCGCCCACGATGGCGACGCGCCGCACGGTTGTGCCGACCAGCATGGAACCTCCAGTGGGGACGCGGCGCCGGCCGAAGGGCGGGCGGGCTGCCCCGTACTGCCTACGCTACCATTGCCCGGCCGCATCCGTGCGCCGGGCATGTCGGGCCGGCGATCGTCATCACGCCCCCCAGGAGGGATATCGGGCGACCGGCGAGCGCCCGGACGGGCCGCAGGACGCAGCCGCGGGGGTGTGCGCCGGATCATTGCACCTGCGGTCTCGTGTGCCGCCCGCCGCGGCCAAGCCTCGTTCGCCGGCCGGCGTCCCCCCGTGCGCTTCCCTGCGACCTACTGGCAGCGGCCCGGCCGCCGGCGGTATTCTGTCCGACCCGATCCGCAGCACACCAAGGGTCCCCCACCATGGGTGATTACACGACCCTCATGGCCCGCGACGGCCATGAGTTCCAGGCTTATCTCGCCGCCCCGCCAGGCCGCCCCCGCGGCGCCGTCGTGGTGCTCCAGGAGATCTTCGGTGTGAACGGTCACATCCGCGCGGTCACGGACAGCTTCGCGGCCGAAGGCTACACGGCCATCGCGCCCGCTCTGTTCGACCGCATCCGCCGCGGCATAGAGCTCGGCTACACCGGCCCGGAAATCGACGAGGGCCGCGGCTACATGCAGCAGCTGCAGCCCGAGCAGACGATGAAGGACGTGGCGGCCGCCACGGCCGTCGTCAAGCATTCCGGACGCATCGCCACCGTGGGCTACTGCTGGGGCGGCGCCCTCTCCTACCGCGCCGCGTGCGAGCTGCCCCTCGCATGCGCGGTCGTCTACTACGGCAATCCCCGCGACACCGGCAAGACCCCGAAATGTCCCGTGATGTATCACTTCGGGTCCGCCGACAAGGGCATCCCGCTCGATCAGGTGGAGCGGCTGAAGGCCGCGCACCCGCAGGGCATCTTTTATGTCTATGAAGGCGCGGGACACGGCTTCAACTGCGATCAGCGGCCGAGCTACGACGCGGCCGCCGCCGCGCTCGCCCGGCGGCGCACGCTCGAGTTTCTCGCGAGCCGGCTGGCCGGGGAGGACCGGCCGGGCGCGGACGCGGAGCAGGATTGATGTTGGGACTGAAGGACTCCTCGCTGCTGCGCCAGCAGGCATATGTCGACGGCGCCTGGGTGGGCGCCGACAGCGGCGCCACCCGCGAGGTCGACAACCCCGCAACCGGCGGGCGGCTCGGCACCGTTCCCGACATGGGGGTGGCCGAGACGCGCCGCGCGATCGAGGCGGCGGCCCGGGCATTCCCCGCCTGGGCGGGCAGGACCGCGAAGGAGCGCGCCGGCGTGCTGCGGCGGTGGTATGACCTCATGATGGCGAGCCAGGACGACCTCGCGATGCTGATGACGGCGGAGCAGGGCAAGCCGCTCGCCGAATCGAAGGGAGAGATCGCCTACGCCGCGGCCTTCATCGAGTGGTTCGCCGAGGAAGCCAAGCGCCTCTACGGCGACGTGATCCCCGGCCATCAGAGCGACAAGCGCATCCTCGTGCTGCGCCAGCCGGTCGGTGTCGTGGCGGCGATCACGCCGTGGAACTTCCCGGCGGCCATGATCACCCGCAAGGCCGCGCCGGCGCTCGCGGCCGGCTGCACCTTCGTCTGCAAGCCGGCGATCCAGACGCCCTACTCCGCCCTCGCGATGGCGGAGCTCGCCGCGCGGGCCGGCGTTCCCGCCGGCGTGCTCAACATCGTGACGGGCAATGCCGCCGCCATCGGCGGCGAGATGACTTCCAACCCCATCGTGCGCAAGCTCACGTTCACCGGCTCGACGGGAGTCGGCAAGCGTCTGATGGCGCAGTGCTCCGGCACGCTGAAGAAGCTCTCGCTGGAGCTGGGAGGCAACGCGCCGTTCATAGTATTCGACGACGCCGATCTCGACGCCGCGGTGGCGGGCGCCCTGGCGAGCAAGTACCGCAACACGGGCCAGACCTGCGTGTGCGCCAACCGGCTGCTGGTGCAGGCCGGCGTATATGAAGCGTTCACCCGCAAGCTGGTCGCAGCCGTCGGCGGGCTGCGCATCGGCAACGGTCTCGAAGGCCCGACCGATCAGGGCCCGCTCATAGACGGTAATGCGCTCGCCAAGGTCGAGGAGCACATCGCCGACGCGCTGCAGAAGGGCGCGCGCGTGGTGCACGGCGGCAAGCGGCACGCGCTCGGCGGCACGTTCTTCCAGCCGACCGTGCTCACCGACGTGACCGCGGAGATGCTGGTCGCGCGCGAGGAGACCTTCGGGCCCGTGGCGCCGCTCTTTCGCTTCGAGACCGAGGCGGAGGCGATCCGCATGGCGAACGACACCGAGTTCGGCCTCGCCGCCTATTTCTATACGCGCGACCTCGCGCGCTCCTGGCGGGTGGCGGAGGCCCTCGAATACGGCATCGTCGGCCTCAACACCGGCATCATCTCCACCGAGGTGGCCCCTTTCGGCGGGATCAAGGAGTCCGGCATGGGCCGTGAAGGCTCGAAGTACGGTATCCTCGACTACACCGAGCTCAAATACCTCTGCACCGGGCTTTAGCCGCGGCATAAGGCGTTCGAACCGGCATGCGCTACATCAGCTCACCCGACTTCCATCGTGACTCCGCCGAGCGGATCGGCATCCTGCTCGTCAATTCCGGCTCGCCGGCGGCCGCGCAGCCGTGGGCCGTGCGCCGCTTTCTGGCCCGCATGCTCAGCGACCCTCGGGTGGTGGAGCTGCCCCGGGCGCTGTGGCTGCCGATTCTGCACGGCCTCATCCTGCCGCTGCGCCCGGCGAAGGTGGCCCGCAAGTACCGCGCGATCTGGTCGCCGTCGGGCTCGCCACTGGTCGCGCTCTCCGAGAGGCTGCGCACGCAGCTGACCGGCACGCTGGCGCAGCGGATGCTGGCGCCGTTCTCGGCGGAGCTCGGGATGCTCTACGGCAGCCCCGACGTGCCGCTGGCACTCACCCGCCTGCGCGAGTCGGGAGCGCAGCGCATCCTGGTGCTGCCGCTTTTCCCGCAGTACTGCGGCGCGACGACCGGCGCGGTGTACGACCGCGTGACCGCGGAGCTGAGACGCTGGCGCTGGCTGCCGGAGCTGCGTTTCGTCGCCGAGTATCACGATCAGCCCGATTACATCGACGCGCTGCGCGCCAGCGTGCAGGCGCATTGGCAGGAGCACGGACGGACACGCCACCTGCTGATCTCGTTCCACGGCATCCCGGAGCATTACTTTCATCGCGGCGATCCCTACTTCTGCAAGTGCCAGAAGACCGCGCGCCTGCTCGCCGAGGAGCTGATGCTGCGCGACGGCGAGTGGAGTGTCAGTTTCCAGTCGCGGTTCGGCCCCTCGGAGTGGCTCAAGCCCTACACGAGCGAGGTGCTCGCGCAGCTGCCCGGGCGCGGCGTGCGCGACGTCACGGTCGTGTGTCCCGGATTCGCGGTCGATTGCCTGGAGACCCTCGAGGAGATCGGGATCGAGAACCGCGACAGGTTCCTGCGCGCGGGCGGCGAGCGCTTCGAGTACGTGCCGGCGCTCAACGACCGCCCGGAGCACACACGATTCCTGGCGAACCACATCGCGCGCCACTGCCAGGGATGGACGCAGGTGGAGTTGGGATTGCGCCCCGCGGGCGCGGCGCGGGGAACGGCCTGAGCCGTCGCTCGTTGCCCGGCCCCGTCCCCGGCCTCGTCTGCGCGGGCGCGGCCGGCGCCGCGGCCCTCGGCCCCTCCTGAACGGCCCCATGCTCGGGCGGTTTCTCGAAATCGGGATAGCCACGGCGGATATCCGCGCGTCGGTGGAATTCTACGAGCGCCTCGGCCTGACGCAGGCGCGGACCGGCGACATCTGGCCGCATCCCTACGGCGTGCTCACCGACGGGCGGGTGTATCTCGGGCTGCACCAGAGCCGCCTCGAGTCTCCGGCCCTGACGTTCGTCCGGCCGGGAATCGCCGGACATGCTGTGACGCTCCAGCGCCTGGGCATCGAGCTCTCCGGCGTCAACATCGGCAGCGAGGCGTTCAACGAGTTGGCTTTCCGCGATCCCGCGGGCCAGCCGGTGAGACTGCTCGAGGCGCGCACCTACTCGCCCGCGGATCCGTCGGACCTCGAGACATCCCGCTGCGGGACGTGCGGCGGCTTGAGCATCCCCGCGGCGGACTTCGAGCAGGTCAGCCGCTTCTGGCGCTCGCTCGGCCTCGAGGCGGCGGAAGAGGAGACGCAGCCGTACGCTCATCTCCCCCTGCGCGGCGGGGGCCTCGGCCTCGCCCTGCATCGGCCGCGATTCTTCGCGGAGCCGCTGCTCGTCTTCCGCGATGCCGCAATGGCGGCGCGCATCGCCCGCCTGCGCGAGCTCGGCGTGGGTCCGCTCGAGCCGCCGCCGCGGGGACTCGACCCGAGAGGCAATGCGCTGCTCACCGCGCCCGAGGGCACGGTGCTGGCGCTGCTGCAGGATCCGTCCCCGGGGTGATCGCGCGCTTCGCGCCGCCGCGCTGCGGTAATCGCTCGTGCAGGCAGCGGGGTGTATTTGCAACCCACGGCCGCCCCCTTAAGCTTCCGGTATGCCCATTCGTAACACGCGCCAGCGCTGGGGCTCGGTCTCCCAGTCCCTCCACTGGCTCATCGTGGCGCTCATCGCACTGCAGGCGGCGCTCGGTCTCA
Organism: Steroidobacteraceae bacterium; assembly: GCA_035545455.1. GTDB lineage: Bacteria > Pseudomonadota > Gammaproteobacteria > Steroidobacterales > Steroidobacteraceae > 13-2-20CM-66-19. The sequence goes on along the minus strand of DASZYK010000413.1, from coordinate 2,915 downwards.
CGGGGATCATGCTGCCGCTCGGCGTGGAGAAGCTGGCCGTCCTGGCGCGGCACAAATCGGTCGGCATCACGATTCTCGGGCTCGCCGCGCTGCGCCTGATGTGGCGATGGCTCAACCCCACGCCGCCGCTGCCGGCCACTCTGAAGCCCCATGAGCGGTTTCTCGCGCACTTCACGCACGCCGCCCTCTACGTGCTGCTCTTCGCCATGCCGCTCACGGGCTGGATCATGTCGTCCGCGCGCGGTTTCCCGGTGAGCTGGTTCAACGTCTTCCAGCTGCCGGATCTGGTGCCGAAGAGCAAGGCGCTCTACGACGCAATGGTGACGACCCACGCGGCCCTTGCCATCGCGCTGGCGACGACCGTAACGCTGCACATCGCCGGGGCGCTCAAGCATCACTACGTGCTGAAGGACGATACGCTGAGGCGGATGCTGCCCTTCGGCCGGATCACGCTCGGCGTCTTCGCCGGAGCGATCCTCATGGCGCCCGCTGCTCGCGCCGCGGGGACGGCGTACACGCTGGATGCCGGGCAGAGCTCGCTCACCTACACGTTCATCCAGGCGGGAGCCCGCAACCAGGGCCGTTTCAAGTCCTTCGCCGTCAGCTTCGACCCGGCCGCCGGCCGGCTCGAGGTGTTGATCGACATGCGCTCATTCGATACGGGAGACCAACAGCGCAACGGCCTCCTCGGGGGCCCGGACTTCTTCGACGTCGCGCAGTATCCGCAGGCGCGCTTCATCGCCACACGCATCGAGAGGACGGCCGCAGGCTACCAGGCCACGGGCACCCTCACGCTGCGCGGCGTGACGCGCAACGTGACGGTTCCGTTTACCTGGCGCACCGCCACGGCCCAGGGCCGGTCGCTGGGCCATCTCTCCGGCCAGCTGACTCTGCAGCGCCTGGACTTCGGCGTAGGCCAGGGACAGTGGCACTACACCGAGTGGGTGGGCAACGACGTCACCGTCGATTACTCACTGGTGTTGACTGCCGGCAGGTGAGCGCCCGCCGCTAGGAAGGCCTGGCGTGGAGCTTCGAGGTGCACAGGTCGTAGATCGACGCCATCAGCACCTGCACGGAATGGGTCATGGCGATCTCGATGCCCTTCAGCGCCGCCTCCTTGATCGCGCCGGTCAGGAGATCGAGCTGCTCGGCCGATAGATTCTCGGGCAGCTTCGTGGTGATCTGCACTGTGGGGACTTCCTCCACGATCTGACGCAGTATCTGGTACACGCAGTCCGCCTTCGCGCGCATCAGGGCCTCGTCATCACCGAACAGGGAGCCGATGGCGACCAGGCCGTCCACCGTTTTCGCCCGCGTCTGCTCCCACTCGCGCTCCGTGCCGAAGGCCACGTGTATGACCTCACCCATGACTGTCTCTCTCATGTCTTCCGGCAGCCAAGCCGACGCAAGTTCCGTGCCTCGCGGAGCGACCCGCGGGCCGCCTGCGCGCAGCCGGCGGAGACGCCGGGAACCGCTGCAGCACCAGCCGCATCCCCATCGCCTTCAGCAAGGCGGTCGCGCTGCGCAGCTCGGCATTGCCGCGCCGACACAACGTGCGGTAGAGCGAATCCGCGCTGAGCTCCACTTTTTCCGCCAACTTCGGGCCGCCGGAGGCCTGCGCGATCCGGCCCAGCGTAGCCGCCAACTCCTCGGGACCGGCGTCCTCGAGCATCGCGTTGAGATAGGCCATGGCGAGCTCGTGGCGCACCCGTGATACCGTCTCCGGCCGGGTCTTCTTTCTGCGGGCCATCCGGGACACTCCCGAAAAAGCGGAGGCGGACACCTTAGCCCCGCGCTTTGCCATGGCACCAGTGGTCCTTTGGCACGCGTTCGCGCAGATATGCGCCGTTCGCGCCGAGCCCCGGGCCGCAAGGGACCGGAGAGCGCATGCTCTGCGCCCGGGTCGCGCCGGCGGTGCTCCGGACCGGTTGGGTCGCGGGGTATACTTCGGGCCGACGGCCGGATCGGTCGGCCATGTGCGGGGGGCGGAAGTCATGCTGGTCGTCACGACGGAGAGCGTCCCGGGCCATCGCGTCAGAGACGTCAAGGGTCAGGTGTTCGGGCTCGTGGTGCGCAGCCGCGGACTGGGTGGCAACATCATGGCGGGACTGCGCTCCCTCGCCGGCGGCGAGATCACCGAATACACGCAGCTCCTCGAGGAGGCGCGCCGGCACGCCGTCGACCGGATGGTCAGGAACGCGACCCTCATGCAGGCCAACGCCATCGTCATGATGCGGTTCGACTCCGCGGAAATCGGCCAGACCATGAGCGAGATCGTCGCGTATGGAACGGCCGTGGTGCTGGAGAAGGTGGCGGACTGATGCTGCGTGCGGTGGTCCTCGCGCTGGGCGCCGTCGCCGTCGCGGCGGGCGCGCTGCTCGTGATGGCGGGCACGCGCGGCTCCGGCATTTATCTCCTCTGCGCAGGAGCGGCAATCGTCGGCGGCACGGCATTCGAGCGCTGGCGCTATCGCAGCTCCGCGCCGGCCGCAGCGCGTTGGGAGCGCACCGGCGAGCGCTTCGAGGATCCCGCGACGGGCGAGGTCATGGAGGTTCACTACGATCGCGCGAGCGGCGCGCGGCGCTACGTCGCTGCGGACGGGCGCCCTGGCGGCAAGCAACCCTGACTCATGTCGACGCCGGCCGGCCATCCTGAGACTTCCGCTCGTCCGCGCCCCACGGTCTTCCTGAGCTATGCCTCGGAGGATCGCCGCGCGGCGCAGCTGCTGCGCGATGCGCTTCCGGGCTTCGGCCTGGAGGTGTGGTACGACGAGAGCGACCTCGTCGGCGGCGACGCGTGGGATCAGAAGATCCGCCGGCAGATCCGCGAGTGCGACTATTTCATGCCGGTCATCTCGGCGCATACCGAGGCGCGCCACGAGGGGTATTTCCGGCGGGAGTGGCGCCTGGCCGTGG
>DASZYK010000412.1:0-8097 GCA_035545455.1 Steroidobacteraceae bacterium | reverse complement strand
TCGCCCTCGCTGCGATCGTCGCGCGGGAGATCATTGCCGCGGACAATCGGCGGAATTTCCCGATCATCGTTCCCGTCTTCGTCCTGGCCGCAGCGAATTTCCTCATGGACCTGGGCATGGACGGCTTCGACGCACTGCCCGGCTACGGCTGGCGGCTGGCGCTGGCTGCAATCCTGATCCTGATATCCGTCGTGGGCGGACGCATCGTCCCGAGCTTCACACGCAACTGGCTGGTCAACCGCGGAGAGACCCGGCTGCCTGCACCCGCGGGGCTGATCGACCGCGGCTCGCTCGGCGTGCTGCACGCGGCGCTCGTGGCTTGGGTCTTCCTTCCTTCGGCCCGTCCAATCGGTTTTGCGCTGCTGGCAGGCGCGGCGCTCAATCTGGGGCGGCTGCTCAGGTGGCGGGGCGCCGCCGCGCGCGGAGAGGCACTGCTCGTCATTCTGCACCTGGGATACGTCTGGCTGGTGGTCGGGGTAGCCGCGCTCGGCTACGCGATCATAGATGCCGCATTCCCGCTGAGCGCTGCGATCCACGCGCTCACCGCCGGAGCGATCGGCACCATGATCCTCGCCGTGATGACACGTGTGAGCCGCGGCCATACGGGCCGCAAGCTGTCCGCCGATGGTGCGACCATCCTGATCTATTCGCTGGTCATCCTCGCCGCCGCAACGCGGATCGCCGCGGCGTTGGCCACCGGAGCACGGGAAGATCTGCTGCTCGGAGCGGCAGCGCTCTGGATCGGTGCATTCGGTCTCTTCGTGCTGCGTTACGCACCCGTCCTGCTCCTTCCGCGCCGCGCTCCGTAGCGGCGCGGTTCCGACCGCGTCTGCCGGAAACTGGCGCCGCCGGTATCCATGCGGTTCGATGCCTATTGGGTACGCGAAATCGACGTCGGCATCCCCGCCGCCAGATCGCCCGGTGAGCCCGCTGCCTCGCAGAGGGCTGTGTCGCGCAGCTCCAGGAACAATGCCTTCTCCTCGCGCTCGTGATGATGGTCCACCAGATGCTTGAGGGTCCTCTCCTCATCGAGCAGCGAGATGAGCACCGCCGGGGTGATTTCGCAGGCTCGCGCACGGTTCAGGCGATCGCCGGCCTTGCGCAGCAATTGCTCGATGCGGCGGTGCTCGGCCCGATAGACCGCGCCTGGCCAACGCGCGTCTTCGACAGTGTCGCACCGCGACAGCAGATGATGCTCCTCCAGACGGATATGCCGCATCAGGTTGCGCTCGTACTCCTCGAGCAAGCGGCCCGCCTCCGCCCAACGGCGATCGACCAGGGCTTCCTGATGCCGCGCGAAGAGATCACTGAGGGCTTGATGCTGCTCAAGGAGCAGATCGATCGGGTCACATTCGAGATCCATGCTCATTCTCCTTGGCTCCCGGCAACTGCGGCGGCGGGTCATGAGCCGAGCTTTCATTCCGCCGCATGACCGCCGCCACGTGAATCGTCAGTTCCTCATCGAAACTGACTCTGCGACAGACCGCCGGAAAATGCCTTGACCGGCATCAAGGCCATGCGGCCGCGCTCGCGCGGCGCTCGCGGCAACGGTCCGACACGTCGCTGCGGATTCGCGGTGTCGCCCGGGTCGGTACTTTCCTCGATTGTCCGCGCCTTCACGCGGGCGCATGCTCGCCTCGAAGGAGGATTCCCAATGGGCCGCGTCGCGAACAAGGTTGCGATCGTCACCGGAGCCGCTCTGGGGCTCGGCGCTGCATCGGCGCTGATGCTCGCGAAGGAAGGCGCCACGGTCGTTCTGGCCGACATCAGGGACGAGGAGGGTCAGGCGCTCGGCAAGCGGATCGAGCTCACGGGCTCGGAAGCTCTCTACGTGCATCACGACGTGGCGAGCGAGGAGAGCTGGCAGGCCCTCGTAGAGCGTACGCTGTCCCGCTTCGGCCGGATCGACGTCCTCGTCAACAACGCGGGCGTCGCGGCCAGCGCGGCTCCGGAGGAGCAGACGCTGCAGCAGTGGCGCTGGCTGATGAGCATCAACCTCGACGGCGTATTTCTCGGCACGAAGCAGGCGATAATCGCCATGAAGTCGTACCCGCCCAAGCAGGGCGGCTCCATCATCAATCTCTCCTCGATCGAGGGACTGGTCGGCGATCCGCAGCTCGGCGCCTACAATGCCTCCAAGGGAGGAGTGCGGCTCTACACGAAGTCGGTCGCGCTCTACTGCGCCAAAGCCGGGCTCGACATCCGGGTGAACTCCATCCATCCGGGATATATCTGGACGCCGATGGTGGAGAGCTACCTGCGCTCGCAGGGTGACGGCGACGACATGACGGCCCGTCGCAGAGAGCTCGCGGCGATGCACCCCGTGGGCCGTATCGGGGAGCCCGACGACATCGCCTATGGCGTGGTCTATCTTGCCTCCAATGAGTCGAAATTCGTGACCGGCGCTGAGCTCGTCATCGACGGCGGCTATACGGCGCAGTAGGGCCCCTCCTCCCGGCCCATTCGCAGTCGTCGCGGTGCGACCACGGAGAGCGGGGTGCGATAATGAGGTGACCACCCGAAGGAGCCTCACCGTGTCGAGCGCTGCCGATCAGCTGGCGGGCGATACTCACCGCCGGCCACAAGACGGTCACCGGACCACGGTCTACACCATAGGCCACTCGACACGGACGACCGCGGAGCTCGTGGCACTGCTGGATGCGGTCGCGGTCAACCTGCTGGTCGATGTGCGGTCGATACCCCGCTCCCGTACCAACCCTCAGTTCAACGCGGACGTTTTTCCCGCCGCCCTGGGCAAGGTGGGGATCGGGTACCGCTACATCGGCGCTCTCGGCGGCCGGCGGCATGGCGCCCGCGCTACTTCGTCAAACAGCTACTGGCAAAATGCGTCCTTCCGCGCGTATGCGGATTACACGGCGACGGAAGCGTTCCGCGCCGGCCTTCAGGAGCTGTGCCTTCTGGCCGAGGAGCATCGCTGCGCGATCATGTGCGCGGAGGCCGTCTGGTGGCGCTGCCATCGGCGCATCATTGCCGATTACCTTCTGGCAAAGGGCGTCGCCGTAGCGCACATCCTCGGGGCGAACCGCGTGGATCCGGCAACACCGACACCCGGTGTACGCAGGCTCGCTGACGGGACGCTGGTGTATCCAGGACCGGAGTGATCCCGCCGGCTCCAGGTCTCCGCGAATGTCAGGGACGGTCCGCCGTCAGCACGAAGTGATATCGCATGGGCTCGTGCTCCGTGACACGCAGACCGACGCGCTCGAGGCGCGAGCGCGCTTCCGCGGTGGTGTAGACGTGATCGCGCGGAGGCCCGATCGGTCGCTCGATTGCCCCGTTCCAATCCACGACAACGATTCGTCCGTGCGGTTTCAGGAGAGCGGCAAGCTGCGCCGTGGCTTCGTCACCCAGCTCGTGCAATACGTTGATGGCGAGAATGGCATCGACCCTGCCGGAGAGTGAGCCCAGCTCAGAGCTGTGCCAGGGCGAGACGCTCACCCCCTGGGCCTGAGCCACGTTGGCGCGCAGCCGCTCGAGCATCTGAGGTTGCTCGTCGACCGCCAGGATCTGCAGATCCGGGCGGCGCCTCGCAAGCTCCAGGGCGAAGAGCCCGGTGCCGGCACCAAAATCCACCACACGGGCTCCCTGGGGAGCGCCGAGCAGCGCAAAGATCCGGTCCGGTGGCAGGTCCTCGAAGCGAGCGCGATCGTCCAGCATCGAAGCGCGCTTCGGATCGAAACGATCCGGCTGACGCGCGCCGTGCCGATCGGCATGGTGCGGGTGACCGCCCGGGTGTGAGTGCTCAGCCATTGTCCGGCTCCCAGATGAAGCCCTGATGATATTCCCTGCCGGAACGGCAAGTGATCGAAATCCACCAGGCGGCCTGTCGAGCGGCCCTCGCAGCGGGAAAGATCAGCCAGGACCGGCTCCGCCGGCCGCCCGAGCCTCGATCGCCCGCTTCCCCTTCAGCCCATTGACACGGAGTGCCGCATCAGCCGCCATTCCAGATGGCGCTTCACGTCCGGCCATTCACCCGGAAGGATGCTGTAGATATGGGAGTCGCGCACCGTGCCATCCTTGCGGGCCAGGTGGTGGCGGATCACGCCGTCCTTCTTCGCACCCAGCGCTTCGATCGCTCTCTGTGAGCGGAAATTGAAATTGTCCGTGCGCAGGCCCACCACCTTGCAGCCGAGCGTCTCGAAGGCGTGCGCGAGCAGCATCAGCTTGCAGGTGGTGTTCACGTGGCTTCTCTGCCGGCTCTTCGCATACCAGGTGTAGCCGATCTCGACCCGATCGATCGCGGCGACGATGTCGTGATATCTCGTGCTGCCGATGACGGCGTCCGTTTCGAGGTCGCGCACCACCCAGGGGAGCATGTGACCATCCTCGAGGCCGCGCAAGGCCGTGGCGACATAGGCCTCCGTCTCGTGCGGCGCCGGCACCGCGGTGAACCAAAGCTCCCACAGCGCGCCATCCGCCGCCGCTTGCCGAAGCCCGGGAATGTGCTCCCCGGTCATCGGCTCCAGCCGAATGGATCCGCGCTCGAGGACCACGGGAGCAGGATTGATCATCAGCCTCTTCCGACTTCCACATTCTGATATTATCAGTGCCCTGATACCATATCAGCCTGCTGATAACATGGTCAAGGACATGCGCGACGGCCTCCCGCGCCTGCCTCTCGTGGGGGAGGCGAAGCGCGGCCCCGAGGGCTACCTCACTTACCTGCTGCGGCAGGCGAACGCGTCCGTACGGCTCGCGCTCGACCGCGCGCTCGCGAAAGAAGGCATGACGTATCCGCAGCAGTCGGCGCTGACGATGATCCGCGCCTATGAGGCCATTTCCGCCGCTGATCTGGCGCGGCTGACGATGCTGACTCCGCAGACCATCAACGGCATCGTGCGCGCGCTCGAGACGCGCGGCGCCATCAGGAAGGAGCCGGATCCAGTCAACGGGCGTGTCCTGCGATTGATCATCACGGACGAAGGGCGCGCGCTCAACAGGCGCTGTCGCGCGCTCGCGGCGCCCATCGAGGCTGCGCTGAAAACCAGGATGGATGCGAGCGCCGAGAGCGCCATCCGTCGATGGCTCGTGGAGGTCGCCAAGGCGTTCCTGGAATGAGCGCGGCGTTGCCCGGTCGCGATGACCGTCAGCAGCCTGTTTCGTCCTGAATGGAATCAATTCCGGCGCGGCGCAGGAGCCGACACCACTGCCGGCTCGCGAGCACAGCCGCCTCGTCCCGCATCGCCTGACCGTATTCGACCACCAAGGCAAGCTCCAGGGCCCGGGCGATCGTCATCGCGAAGCGCCGCGCCCCAGCCTGCAATGCCTCCCGGTCCTTGACCGTGGTACGCCAACGGCAGGCGTGCTCGATGGCGGCACATGCTGCATCGGCCGACGACCTGAACTCCCCGTGTCCGGGGGTGCCCGTTGCCCGCCTTACCCTCCTCAGCAGGACGGCAAGCGCGCGCTCGGCATCGGCCCTGAGGAGCGCATCGAGAGACAGGACGTTCGTCGTGCCCTCCCAGATGGGAAGCACCTGGGTGTCGCGCAGCAGCACCGGGATGCCGGTGTCCTCGATGTAGCCCGCGCCGCCGAAGGCCTCGAGCGTCTCGCTGACTACGTGCACAGCCTGCCGGCCGGTAGCCAGCTTGACGATGGGGGTGAGAAACCGAAGCAGCACCGCCTCATCCTCATCGATCGGGCCTGCTTCCTCTCGCCCGAGCAACTCGATCAGCAGGAAAGTCAGCAGAAACGCCGCGGCGGTCTCGGCCTCCAGACCGGCGAGCGTCTCGCGATGCAGCGGCTGATCGGCGAGCCGGGCTCCGAATGCGCGCCGACGCTGCGCATAGTCCTTCGCCAGGGCGAGCCCGTGGCGCATGAAGGCCACCGCGCAGACGCTGTTCCACGTGCGGGTGATCTTGAGCATCGGCTCGATCGCACGCGTGCCATTGGTCATGCCGGCGACGGGCTCGCAGACCGTCCCCTCGAGGGACAACTCCGCGGTGGGTACCTTCCGGGTGCCGAGCTTGTCCTTCAGGCGCTCCACGCGGATTCCGTTCAGCGAGCCGTCCTCGTTGCGGGTCTCGAGATAAAACATCGCCAGACCGCTTCCACCCGGGCCATTGCCCTCGGGCCGCGCCAGGGTGAGCGCCATCTGCGAGGTCACAGCGGAGGTGAACCACTTCTTTCCCTGGAGGCGCCACACCCCGGAAGCATCGCGGCGGGCAATCGTGCGGGAGAGGCCGACGTCGGAGCCGCCGGTGGATTCGGTCATCCATTGACCACTCGTCCAGAACCGCGTCGGGTCACGGCTCGTAAGGTGGGGAACGGCGCGCTCGATGAGCCTGGAGTTCCGGGAGTCCACGAGCGCCCTCGCCGCACCATCGGTCATTGCCAGCGGGCAGGAATAGACGTCAGTCACCGGATGGAAGAGATACACCAGCGCGAACTGCCGCGTGCGCGACCACGGACCTTCCTTGCGCTCGTAGGGAATCGCGGTGAGGCCCAGACGGACGGCGAGGCGCTCGGCCTCCCGCCACAGTGCCGTGGTCTCAATCTGATCGACGCGGGTTCCCCAGGCGTCCCACTGTGTGAGCATCGGCTCATTGCAGCGGTCGGCGCGCTGCAGGTCGAAGAGCCTGCCCGCGGCAAGCTCCCCGAGCTCGAGGAGCTCCGGCTCCATCGAGGCGAGCAGGTCCGGCCCAAGCTTCCATGCGAGATACGTCTTGAGCAGCTCATTGCTCGCATAGGTATTTACGAGTCGCGGACTCTCCTGCACGAAGACGGAGCTCATCGTTGCCGTCCTCCGAATGTCGAGCTGCTGGCCGAGAGCCGATTATGAACACCTCGATCAGCTCCGGTCCAATGTGCCTGAGGGCGGTCCCCTTGCGGCGGCACACGGTGAGGCTTCCGGACCGAAAGCGACGCCCACAGGAACTTCGCGCTGCCCGAACGATGAGCCGAGGTTTGACATGGGGCGCAAGCTTACCGATGCTCCCTGAGTGATCTCATTACGCTGCTCACGAGGGGTGACGGAGGGGCGCGCAGGCGGCCGCGCAATCTGATGGACGTGCACATGGCTTCGCTCGGTGATTTCATCGGCCGGCACCGCAGGCTTTTTGTCCTCACGGGCGCGGGCTGCAGCACTGATTCGGGCATTCCGGACTATCGTGACGCGGACGGCGGCTGGAAGCGATCGCCGCCGGTCAGCTATCAGTCGTTCATGAGCAGTGCCGCGGTACGGCAACGCTATTGGGCGCGCAGCTTCGTGGGCTGGCAGCACCTGCGTAGAGCGGCCCCCAATGCAGCGCACGAGGCCTTGGCGAAACTCGAGCAACAGGGTCGTCTGGAGCTGCTCGTCACGCAGAACGTGGATGGCCTGCATCAGGCTGCTGGCAGCATGAACGTGATCGATCTGCACGGGCGACTCGATACTGTCCAATGCATGGACTGTCATGGCCTCGTGTCGCGCGAGGAGCTGCAAGCCGAGCTGCTGCGGCGCAATCCTGCGTGGGCCGGGCTGCAGGGCCGGCCGGCGCCCGACGGCGACGCCGAGCTCGGAGGCCTGCCGTTCGACGAATTCGCGGCTCCCTCCTGCGCTCGCTGCGCCGGGGTGTTGAAACCGGACGTCGTCTTCTTCGGCGAGAGCGTTCCCCGCGAGCGGGTCATCGCGGCGATGCGGGGGCTCGAGCGGGCCGACGCCGCGCTCGTGGTGGGCTCCTCGCTCATGGTGTATTCCGGCTATCGGTTCGTGCAGGCGGCGGCGCAATCAGGCAAGCCGGTCGCCGCGGTGAATCTCGGCCGCACGCGCGCCGACGGGCTCTTGACGCTGAAAGTGGCCGAGCCGTGCGCCGTGGCCCTCGCCGCTCTCTAGCTGCGAGCGGCCGGGCCCTTCTTGCTCTGGACCCGCTTCCGATTGATAGACTGAGGGCCAGAACGGTCAACCACCAAGGCTGAACATGAACGCGGCTGAGCTGCGGGCCCTGCAGGCCCCACTGAAGCAAAAGTATCGAACGGAGCCGTCTGCCGCGCTCGTCACTTCGCGGGCCGAAGCGGTGCTCGATCCTCAGCGCCTGAGCGCAACCCTTGCGGGAGCCCAGTCAAGAATCGCCGGCCTGCACCCCGCGACGGGAGGCA
>DASZYK010000411.1:0-5700 GCA_035545455.1 Steroidobacteraceae bacterium | reverse complement strand
CTCCGTAGCTGCGGCCGCCGACGCGCTCTCCGGACCTGGAATACCCGCGAGCCATGAGGGGTCCCAGGCAAATCGCGCGCCGCGGTGGCCGCGGCGTGCCCGCGACCCGGGATCCCCGAGGCCGGGCATTGCGGTTGCTGTATCCCCGGACATGGCATCGCAAACACACGACTCCGCTCGAGCCGAGGACGCGGTCAGCCGCGGCGAGTACTCGCATTTCGAGCACAAGCTCCGGGACAGATGGCGCGAATTGCGGAACGAGATCCGCGAAACGCTGTCGCGCTCGGAAAACGAGGGCTATGCCGACATCGCGGGCCGCGTGGGCGACCTCGAGGATCAATCGCTCGCCGATCTGCTGGTCGACGTCAATCTGGCGGAAGTCACGCGCGATGTGCAGGAAATCCGCGCGATCGAGCGCGCGCTGCGCCGCATGGCGCTCGGCACGTACGGCACCTGTGTCAGCTGCGGGCAGCCGATCGAGCGCGAGCGGCTGGAAGCGTATCCGACGGCAAACCGGTGCGCGGCATGTCAGCGCGCATACGAGCACGACCATGCGACTCCGCCCACTCCCAGGCTGTGAGGCGCACCAACTCGGTGCGCCGCGCCGGACCGGACAGCGCCGCTGACTCGCGGCCGCAGGGCCTTCGTGCGCGCTGCGGACGATCTGCAGTTGCCCTCACGGCCGAGTTCCGCGTAATCTGACGCAACCCGGGGGGACGGGGAATGGCCGGATACGGCCCTGCGGATAATCGGCGGGAAGTGCGTGAGCAGAACGGGGAGTCTCACCTGTGTCGGCGTGGGCATGACGCTGGGGTCGCATATCACGCCTCTGGCAAGAAGCTGCATCGAGAAGGCCGATGTGGTTTTCACGGCGCTTTCCGATGGCGTCACGGAATTGTGGCTCGCCAGGATGAACCCGGACGTGCGCAGCCTTCAGCGTTACTACCGCGAAGGCAAATCCCGACTCCAAACCTATCGCGAGATGGTGGAAGCCATGCTCGCGGAAGTGCGTGCGGGCAAGCGCGTCTGCGGCGCCTTCTATGGCCACCCCGGCGTGTTCGCCTGGCCCTCGCACAAAGCCATCGAGCTGGCCCGCAGCGAAGGGTACCCGGCCCGGATGGAGCCCGGCGTCTCGGCGGCGGATTGCCTCTATGCCGACCTCGGCATCGATCCGGGGAAGTATGGCTGCCAGCATTACGAGGCCAGCCAGTTCATGCTCTACCGGCGCCGGGTGGATACCGCCGCCTATCTCATCCTGTGGCAGGTCGGGGTTGCCGGGGATCAGTCACTCGCCCGCTTCTCCACGGACGCGTCCTACAGACGAGTCTTCGTCGACGTGCTTGCCCGTGACTATGATCCGGCTCACGAAGTCATTCTCTACAAGGCTGTTACGCTGCCCATCTCGCGGCCCGCCATCCTGAGACTGCCGTTGGGTGCTCTTCCCGAGGCGCAATGCGACATGCACTCGACCCTCGTGATCCCGCCGTCCGCGACGCTGGAGCCGGATGAGGGCGTTCGCGAGCGGCTGCGCGCAATCGAACTGTCGGCCGCGTGCTCTCGAGAACAATCGAACATGTTATGATGCTGCCGGACCTCAAGGGGGCTCATCGTGTCTGACGTAATCGATGTCCTGGAATTGCTGGGCGCCGACGCCGACCTCGCGCGCACCACAACCGCAGGCCTCGACGCGCTGCTGCGGAGCGAAGGTGTGGAGGAGGCCCTGCGCTGCGCGATTCTCGAGGCGGATGCGGGCGTGCTGCAGGCGTTGCTGCGCGCACCCGGCAACGTCTGCTGTCTGATCAATCCGGCGGAGCAGGAAGACGAGGAGGAGGAAGAGGAGCCGGATGAGGAAGGAGAGGACGACGGCGATGATGAGGAAAAGAAGCTCGTGCCCTGAGCGGCCGGAGCCGCGCGGCTCGCGGGTGTCACATATGCAGGGATTTTCACCTCGTCTGGACGTCCTGCCTGAGGCACAGCGCCGGCTTTGGGCGGAGCTGCGTGCCGTGCCCGAGGAGTTCACGCTCTATGGCGGGACCGCGATAGCCCTGCAGTTGGGTCACCGCCAATCCATCTATTTCGACTTTTTGGCTGTCGCGCCTGTGACGTGATCGCGCTGGAGCGGGGCACGCCGTTCCTGGCGCGCGCGGACGTGATCCAGCGGGACAAACGCACTCTCACGGCCATCGTGGATCGGGGGGCTCCGGTCAAGGTGTGCTTCGTGGGCGTTCCCAGGCTGCCGCGCCTGGCTGCACCCCTGGTCGCGGCCGACAACGGGCTGAAGGTCGCATCGCTGCTGGACCTGGCCGGCACCAAGGCGCTGGTTCTTCAGGTCCGGGCGGCGGCCCAGGACTATCTCGACATGGACGCGCTGATCCACCTTGGTGGCGTGAGCTTGCCTCTCGCACTGTCCGCGGCGGTAAGGCTGTACGGAAGGTCGTTCAACCCTGAGATCACGCTGAAGGCTCTTTCATACTTCGAGGACGGAGATCTGCGGGAGTTGCCGGTCGACTTGAAGTTTCGTCTGGCGGAGGCGGTCAGGGAGGTGGACCTGGATCATCTGCCGAGGGTGGGGCTCCACGAGGAGCGGGGCTGCGGAGCCGGGGCGTGAAGCCCATTCCGGTCACGGCGCGGATGCTGGCGGTGGCGCACCGGATCGTCTGGTTTGAGCAGCCGGAGAAGGCGCTGGCGGACCCGATCAGGTTCATGGCTTATGCGATGACCTACGCCCGCCATGATGACATGCAGATGATCCGGCGGCATGTTTCCGACGAGGATCTCAGGGAAGCGCTCGATCGCGCGCCACCGGGGATCATCGATGCGCGCTCATGGGCGTATTGGAACCTGAGGATGGGTCGATTTCCTCCTCCGCCCCTGCCGACGCGAGCCTTCGAGCCGCGATTGCCCGCACGGACCGGTGCCTGACAGTTGACCACGGACCAACGGCACAATTTCATCTCGTGCGGGTGGCTGCGTGGGCCCGCCGGGCGGGGCGTTCGCCCGTGGCGCCGGATCGCCGTGTTGGTATGCGTTCCGCTGGCGCTCGCCGCCGCCTGGCCCTGCGCCGCAGCATCGGCGCAAGCGGCGGCTCTGCTCGAGAGAGCCGATGCATTGAAGCTTCGCGACCCGCGCGAGTTCGGTCTCCTCATCGGGAGGATCGGTGGTCAGCTCGGAGAGCTGTCCGAGGAGCAGCGCGAGTACCTGCTGTTCCTCCAGGCATGGAAGAGTGCCTATGATGGCAAGGACAGTGCCGCGATAGCCGGGCTCTCCAGGCTTGCGGCGAGCTCGCGCAGCGAGGTCATCCGGTTTCGCGCATACGCCACGCTCTCGGACCTGTTCACGGCCCAGAGACGCTACCACGCCGCGTTCCAGGATCTCAGCGAGGCGCAGAAGCTTCTGCCGCGCATCACCGACGCGCGTGCACGCACCGAAGGCCTGTTGGACGCTGCGGAGCTGTATGGCCAGGTCGGCCAGTACCAGCTAGCGTTGGACGCCGCGCAGGCCGTCATCGACCAGAACCGGGCGGGCGAGGGCGCGTGCATGGGGGGGCAGCAGAAACTGCATTCGCTCTTCAACAGTGGGCGCTTTGCCGAGTTCGACGCGCAGGTGCGACCTGCCATCGAGTCGTGCCTGAAGATCAGCCAGCCGGCGTATGCGAACGAGATCAGGGTCAATCTCGCGGCGCGCTACATCGCCGGCGGACGGCCGGACGCGGCTCGCAGGCTGCTCGAGAAGCACTACACCGAAGTCAGGAAAATGGGCTACAGCCGGCTGATCGTCTCATTCGACGCTCTGCTCGCGCTTGCCTGCAAAAGGGGAGGAGACGTTTCTGCGGCGAGCCGCTTCGCCTCGGACGCGGTAAGGCGTGCCATCCCGGGCGAGTACCCGCGAGCGCTGATCGCGGCCTATCGGATTCTCTATCAGCTTGCCAGGCAGCGTGGCGACTATCGGACGGCGCTCGCCGATCATGAGCAATATACGATCGCCAAGATCGGCTATCTCAACGACGTCTCCGCGCGGCAGCTCGCATACGAGAAGGTGAGTCAGGAGAACATGGCGAGAAAGCTCGAAGTTCAGGCTCTCAGCCGCAAGAATCGCCTGCTCGAGCTCGAGCACAGGCTGGCGGCGAAGGAGGTGGAGGCGACGCGCCTCTACGTGGTGATCCTCACGCTGATCGCGGTTTTCGTCGGGCTCTGGGCGCTCAAGACCAAGCGCTCGCAGCTTCGCTTCATGAGCCTGTCGCGGCTCGATGGCCTCACCGGCATTTCCAACCGGCTGCACTTCATCGAGCAGGCGGAAGCGGCGCTCACCTACGCACGCAAGTCGGGACAGGAAGTCTCGCTGATGCTCTTCGACCTCGACTACTTCAAGTCGGTCAACGATCGCCTGGGTCACGCCGCCGGGGATTTCGTCCTGAAACGCGCCGCCTCGCTCTGCAACGAGTACCTGCGCCGCAGCGATCTCTTCGGCCGCTTCGGCGGCGAGGAGTTCAGCATTCTGCTGCCCGCCTGCAGGCTGGAAGCGGCGCGCGAGCAGGCGGAGCAGCTGCGCCAGGCCATCAGCGGCATTCAGGCGGAGCACCGCGGCGTGACGATGGCGGCTTCCGCCAGCTTCGGAATCGCCTCGACCGCGGCGTCCGGCTACGACTTGGCGCGGCTGCTGGCGCACGCCGATTCCGCGCTCTACCGGGCGAAGCGGGCGGGCCGCAACTGCGTCATGGCCTACGATGTCAGCGAGAGCGGCGAGCTGCAGGCGATCGTGCCGCCGCCCGAGCCTGGCTCGCCGTCGCCTCAGGCCTGATGGATCGCCTTGGTGACGAGGCAGTCCTCCAGACCCTCGAGCCCGTCCTCGGAGCCGTGACCGCTTTCCTTCACGCCGCCGAACGGCGCATCCGCCGCCGCCATGGCGACGGAGTTGATGCCCACCATGCCGGCCTCCAGCGCATCGCCGATCAGCATGGCGCGCTTGCCTGACTCCGTGAACGCGTAGGCCGCGAGCCCGTAGGGCAGGCGGTTGGCGTGCTCGACGGCCTCGTCGAGCGTTGCGAACGGAGCCATCACCGCGACGGGGCCGAACGGCTCCTCGCACATGATCCGCGACGCGGCCGGCACATCCGACAGCACGGTCGGCTGATAGAAGAATCCGTCCTTGCCGTGGCGCTCGCCCCCGGTCCGCAGTGTCGCGCCGCGGCTCACGGCGTCACCGATCAGTGTCTCCATCGCCTGCGGGCGGCGCGGATTCGCCATCGGGCCCATGTGGTGGCGCTCGATGAGCCCGTCGCCCACCTCCACCCTGCGGGTACGCTCAGTGAACGCGGCGACGAATCGGTCGTAGATGCCCTGCTGCACGTAGAAGCGTGTCGGCGAGACGCAGACCTGGCCGGCATTGCGGAATTTCGCGGTGGCGAGCAGCTCCACCGTCTTCTCGAGGTCCGCATCGTCGAACACGATGACGGGCGCGTGACCGCCGAGCTCCATCGTGGTGCGCTTGACGGTGGCGGCGGCGAGCGCGAGCAGATGCTTGCCGACTGCCGTCGAGCCCGTGAAGGAGAGCTTGCGGATGATGGGAGAGGCGAGGAGGTGGCGCGAGACCTCGTCGGGCACTCCGAAGACGAGCTGCGCGACACCGGCGGGAAGGCCGGCGTCGACCAGAGTGCGCACCACCTCGATGGCCGAGGCCGGAGACTCTTCGGCGGGCTTCAGA
>DASZYK010000410.1:0-5775 GCA_035545455.1 Steroidobacteraceae bacterium | reverse complement strand
CCCGGGCCCGGGCGGCTTCACGCTGATCGAGCTCCTGGTGGCGCTCTTCATCGCGGCATTGATGTTCGCGATGGGATACGGTGCCATCAACCAGGCCCTCGAGAGCCGCGGATCCATCCGCCAGCACCAGAAGGAGCTGCTCGAGCTCGAGACCGCCATGGGCGTCATCGAGAAGGATTTCGTGCAGCTCGACCCGCGGCCGGTGCGCCAGCCCGTGGGTGAAGGCTATCTGCCCTGCCTGCAGGCGAGCCCGACATCCGATCCGCTCGTGCTGCTGACGCGCGCGGGCTGGACCAACCCGATCGGGCTGCCGCGCTCCGAGCTCGAGCGGGTGGCGTATCTCTTCGACAACGGCACTCTGGTGCGCGAGCACTGGAACGTCCTCGATGCGACGCTGTCGAGCACGCCCGTCAAGCGCAATCTGATGAAGAACCTGCGCAGCGTCACCTTCCGGTTCATGTATTTCACGCGCACCTGGGTCGACACCTGGCCGCCCACCGGCCTGGCCGCCAATGCCGGCCAGGACTCCTCCTACCGGCTGAAGCCGCTCGCGGTGGAGGTCACCTTCGACACGAAGCAATGGGGCAAGATCGTGCGCATCTTCGAGATCGCCGGGTGAGCGCGCCTCGCCTTCGCACCGACGCTCCGCGGGCGCGCCGCTTCCGTGGCGCACCCACGATCCGGCATCAGCGCGGCGTGGCGCTCATCGTCGCGATCCTGCTCGTCGCGCTCGGCACCATCGTGGCGGCGGCGATGGCCTACAACAACGCCATGACCGCCCGCCGCGCCGCGGCGGCGTTCGATTTCGATCAGGCGCTGCTCTATGCCCAGGGTGCGGAGGCCTTCGCCGCCTACGCGCTGAAGCAGCAACTCCAGGCGGACGCCACCTATACCTTCCCGGGCCAGCCCTGGAGCCAGAGGATGCCGCCGCAGGAAGTGGCTCCCGGCGTGACCATGGAGGCCTGGCTCGAGGACCTGCAGGGCAGGTTCAACGTCGACACGCTCGTCGACCCGAGCACGGATCAGGTCAATCCGATCGCCTACGCCGCATTCCGGCAGCTGCTCGTGTCGCGGCACCTGGACGCCAAGTGGGCTCCGGACCTCGTCGACTGGATCGACAAGAACACGGTTCCCATGTATCCGGACGGTGCCGAGGACAGTGTCTATCTGGAGATGAATCCGCCCTACCGCACTCCCAACCTGCCGATCACCAGCATCAGCGAGCTGATGGCGCTGCCCGGATTCACCCGCAACGACTTCGATGCGATCGCGCCCTTCATCACCGCCCTGCCCTACACCGCGAAGCTGAATCTCTGCTCGGCCTCGCCCTGGGTGCTCGATGCGTTTCTCGGGGTGCAGCAGTTCAGCGCCGACGCCGAGTTCGAGCAGAACCGCGCCGCGGCCGGGGGCTGCTTCCCGAAAGTGAGCGACTTCATGGCGGCTTACAACAGCTCGCCCCACTCGTACCCCAACCCCAACCCAACCCAGAACCCGAACGGCGGTAACAGCCAGCCGCAGACCATTCAGCCGCTCCTCGACCAGAAATCGAGCTGGTTCCGCCTGACCACCGTCGTGGAGAGCGGCTCGACCGAGTTCACGATCTACAGCCTCCTCTACCTGGACCGCAATACGGGCATGGTCCGTCCGGTGATGCGCAGCTTCACGCCGGACTGAGCCTGCCGCTGCTAGTATTCGACCCATGGCTGACTGGCTCCTCCTCAGGCTTCCGCGCACCCCGCAAGAGCAGGCCACCTGGCTCGTGGTCGATGCGCGCGGCGCCGCCGCCGGCCCTCCCCAGGCCGGACCGCTCTCGCTCGCCGCGCCACGCGCGGCCGGGCGGCACGTGGTCGTGCTGGTGCCGGGGGCGGACGTGCTCCTCGCCGAGCCGGAGCTGCCCCCGGCCAAGGCCGGCGCCAGGCTGCACCAGCTCGTCCCCTACGCGCTCGAGGAGCAGCTCGCCGAGGACATCGAGGATCTGCATTTCGCCGTCGGCCGCCGCCAGGGAGAGTCGGCCCGCGTGCCCGTCGCGGTCGCGGCGCGCAAGCTCATGGACGAGTGGACCACGCTTCTCAAATCCAGCGGAATCGAGCCCGAGGCCCTCTACGCCGACAGCGAGCTTCTGCCGCAGAACCCCGGGCAGGCCGTGGCGCTGCTGGAGGAAGACGCCGTCGTCGTGCGTCCCCCCTCGGGCGCGGTGGTGACGCTGCCCGCCGACGCCCTCGGCGAGGCGCTCGAGATCGCCCTCACCGGAATCGAGCCGGGCACCCCAGGCGGCAGGGGCCTCATCCTCTACACGGGCGCGGCGGAATGGCATCGCCACTCCGCGGCGGTGGAGGCGGCGCGCGAGCGCTTCGAGGGCATCCAGATTCAGCTCCTCACCGGCGGGCCGCTGGCGCTCTTCGCCCAGCAGCTGCCCACGGCAGCGGCTACCAATCTCCTTCAGGGCCCCTACGCGCCGCCCAAGTCCCACACGGTCGGCTGGAGCGCCTGGCGGGCGGCGGCGATGCTGCTCGTGGCCTTCGTCGGACTGCACGTCGCCGGCAAGGCCGCGGAGCTCACCGTGCTCAAGCACGCGGACCATCGGCTCGACACCTCGATCGATCAGGTGTTTCACACGGCGATGCCCGGCCAGCCGGCGAGCTTCGAGGCGCGGCGGCAGATGGAGCAGCGACTGGCCGCGGTGCGCGCCAGTCAGGCATCCGGCGGATTCCTGCTCGCGCTGCAGGCGCTCGTGCAGGCGCATCGCGCCGCGCCCGAGGCCGTGCTCAAGGCGCTGACCTTTCGTGACGGCGCCCTGGAGCTCAAAGCCTCGGCGCCGAGCGTCGAGTCGCTGGACCGGCTGAGCCGGCAGCTGCGTCAGCAGGGCTGGCAGGCGCGCCTGGTCTCCGGAGCCCCGGCCGGCTCGGCGTACGAGGGACAGATCCAGGTGTCTCCGAGAGGCTGACATGGCGCGGGCACTGGACCTCTCCTCCACTCTGCGATCGCTCTCGGCCCGCGACCGCAGGACGCTGCTCATCGGGGGCGTGATCGCCGCGATTCTGTTCGTGCTCGCGGTCATCCTGCCGCTCGACCGCAGCGTGTCGCACCTGCACGACCAGGTGACCCGCAAGCAGGCGGATCTCGTCTGGATGCGCCGGGCGGCGCCCGAGATCGCCGCCGCCGGTCCGGTGCACGGCACCTCGGGCGAGTCGCTGATCGTCGTCGTCGACCAGTCGGCGCGCGAGTCGGGGCTCGGAGGTGCGCTCGCCGGCAGCCAGCCGAGCGGCCGCGGCAGCTTGAGCGTGCAGTTGCAGAAAGCCCCGTTCGACGTCCTGGTCGGGTGGCTGGCGCGCCTCAGCCAGCAGAACGGCGTGCAGATCGAGAGCGCCACCATCGACAGTGCCGGCCCGCCCGGTACGGTGAACGCGTCCCTGGTCCTCAAGAGCCCGTAGGCCCGGCTCCCCTTCGATGAAGCGGACCCTGACCGTCATCGTGCTGGTGATCGTGGCCTTCGGCGCGATCGTGCTCGCGCGCCTGCCGGCAAGCTGGGTGTTGCCGACGGGGGGCTCGAATTTCAGGTGCGCGAGCGTGGAGGGGTCGCTCTGGAGCGGCTACTGCGTCGGCCTCACGGCTCACGGTGAGGCGCTGGGGGATCTCACCTGGCAGCTGCGGCCCGCGCGCCTTCTCGCAGGCAAGCTCGCCGCCCGCATCGACCTCGAGCGGCCGCCGAGCGTCACCGCGCAGGGCGATGTCGAGGTCGGTCTCAGTGGCGCCGTGGTCGCCCGCAACGTGACCGCTTCGCTCCCCATCGATCCAACACTTCTCCCGGGTGTGCCGCCGACTCTGACGGGGACTCTGCACGCCGACGTTGCACTCGCGAAAGTGACGCGCAATGGAGTCGTCAGCAGGCTCGAAGGCCACATCGAGGCGAACGATCTGGTCGACCGCAGCGGCGATGTCACGCCGCTCGGCAGTTTCACCGTGAATTTCCCCGCCGGAACCGCGCAGCCGACGGGCGACGTGCATGACCTCGGGGGCCCGCTGGCCGTCGCGGGAAAGCTCGTTCTGACGCCCCAGCCCGGATATGCCCTGTCGGGCTATGTGACTCCGCGGGCGAATGCGGTACCGGCCCTCGTCAACGCCATCCGGTTTCTCGGCTCGCCGGATGCGCAGGGACGGCGCGAGTTCGCGCTGTCCGGGACCTACTGATACTTGCCCAACACCCCGAGCAGCGGAAAGTAGAGCGCCGCCCTCACCGGCTGCGGACCGAGTCCACGGGCGAGCGCCGCGTACACCTCGAGCTGACCGCGATAGCGCTCGAGCTCCTGGCCGATGAACTCCTCGAGCCGGCCGCCTTCGTGACGGCTGGTCTTGAAGTCGATGACCCAGCGCGTCCCCGCCTCATCGACGAAGGAGCGATCGATCACAACGCTCGTCAGCCTGCCGCCCGCGATCCCGGTGAGGGCGAGCTCGCTGGCCGCCTCGCCATGACGGCTCGAGAGGATCCAGCGTCCGGTGTCGTCCGCGACCGTCCGGGTCAGTGCCTCGACGACCAGGGCCGCGGCCCCGGCGAGATCGCTCTCCGGCACGCCATGGCGGCGGAGCTGCTCCCGATAGGCCGTCGCGCGGGCTTGCAGCACCGCCGGCGAAGGCAGCTCCGCCGCCGCCGCGCAGGCCTGGAGGGCCGCGTGCACCACCGTGCCGATGTGGCGGGCCGTCTCGCCCACCCAGCTGAACTCCGGCGGCTCGAGCGAGCGCTGCGCGAGCGGCAGGTGCGTCAGAGGCGGCCCGGGAGGCAGATCCGGTGGGCTCCAGTCCGGGACCAGCCTGCGAAGCAGGCCGGCCGCCGGCGAGCCGCCGCGAGCCTCGGGCGCGGGGTCGCGGGCAACACCTTCGACAGCCTCGCGCGACGATGCCTCAAAACCCGATGCGAGCGCTTGCCACAGCGACATGAGCAGCGTTCTCGGCCGTGGGGCGACCGACCCATCCGCGCGCACGGGGGGCGCGGCATAGAGGTGAAGCGAGCGTCTGGCGCGCGTGGCCGCGACATAGAGAAGCCTCACCTGCTCGTTGGCGGCCCGCCTGGCCGTGAGGCCGCGGAGAAATGCATTGACTTCCCCGGGCTCCTCGTCCCCGATCACGGGCGCCGGCGCCATGATGAGATCGGTTTCCTCGGGCTCTCCCGGGATGCTCGCATCCGCGGCGGCGGATGCCGCGGATGACGGCTCGCCGGCGCGCGGCAGATCGAGCCAGCGCAGCAGCGGCTCGCGTCCGCGGTTGCGGTCGCGATCGAGGCTCGGCACCAGCACGTGATCGAACTCGAGGCCCTTGGCGCCGTGAATCGTCAACACCTGCACCGGCCGCGCCGTGCGCGCCTGCGGCTGGGCGTAGAGGCTCGTCAGCACCGAATCCAGCGTGCCGATGCCGCGCCACTCCCCGGAGGCCGTACACTCGCTCAAGGCATCGAAGAATGCGGCCGCGTGCCGCAGCTCCTCCGGCGGATAGGCATCCGCGGCGCCGAGCGACATCCACACCCCTTCCACCCAATCGGCGAGCGGCAGGCAGTCGCGCCGCGACAATCCCTCCTCGAGCGCGCGCGTGACGCGCTCGAGCCGCGCGCGCTCCTCCGCCGGGCAGCCATCGAGCCGCGCCGGCTCGCGCAACGCCTCGCAGACGAGCCGCGAGTCTCCACGCGCCGACAGGCGCGTCAGGGTCGCGAGCGAGACTCCGCACCATGGCGCCCTGAGCACGGCGAGCCATGCGGTGCGATCTGCCAAGTGGCACAGGGCACGCGTC
>DASZYK010000409.1:0-9869 GCA_035545455.1 Steroidobacteraceae bacterium | reverse complement strand
CTGAGTCGCCGCTGGCCGACGCCGGGGCAGGCTGTCGGCATAGCGATTGCGTCTCGCACGTGCAGCCCAACTCACTTAAACATCAGTCGAAGGTGTCGCCATGATTACTGCACGATTGCTTACAGTCCTCGCGGCCTCGAGCCTCGCTTCCATCGCTTACGGACAGGCCACTCAGCCCGCGCCCTCCTCCAACCCCAACGCGGCCCCGGGCTACAACGCGACGAAGCCGCATGAGCGCAGGATGACGACCGTCGAGGGCGCCAACGAGTCGGCTCCTCCGGAGAAGAGGAATGCCCCCGGCTCGGCGCTCACCGGCGGGCAGACGCAGACCCATGCCGCCACGATCCACTCGGCCGAGGCCGGGCCGGCGGGACACTCCTGGTCGAACATGCCCGTCCAGAGCGAGTCTGGACAATCCCTCGGATCGGTATCGAGCGTGGTCCCCGGCCTCAACGGCGAGAAGACCTCGGGCTACGTGGTCGTGTCCGGCGCCGATGGCAAGAGCGTCCCGGTGCCGTACCGGACCGCGAATTCCATGGTGCGCGACGGCAAGCTGGTTCTCAGCCAGTCCCGGTTCGAGCACGCGCCCAAGGTCACCCAGGAGGACCTGCAGAACAACTCCGACCACGCCTGGCGGGCCAAGGCGGACCGGTACTGGGAGCACAAGGGCAGCGGTCACATGCAGAAGTGACCGGCCGGTCCCGCAAGGGGGCCGCCCCGGCGGGCGGCTCCCCTTGACTGTTTCGTTGCGTCATCGAGCTCGATTGCGAACCGATTGGAACGCGCATTGCGCGTTCGGGGCGGTAAAATTCGCACCGCGCCGCCTGAGACCCGTCCGCGCAGGTGCGCGGGGCACGGGGAAACCCCCGGCGGTGGTGAAGAGGCTCGTTCCCGATGGCCCAACGGTCGCGTTTGCACGTTCCCCACCCCCCGGCCCGGCCGGGTGAGAAGCCGGACTTCGGCTATCTGAGCCTCTCTTCGGCGGGCGCCGTTCCCCGTCCCGACGCCAAGGTGGCCGCCCGCGACGTCGAGCATCTCGGCCGGCAGCTGGTGCGCGTGCTCGATGACGACGGGCGCGCGGTGGGTCCCTGGAACCCGCACCTCGAGCCGGAGGAGCTGCAGGTCGGGTTGCGCCACATGCTCCTCACCCGGCTGCTCGATGACCGGATGCAGCGGATGCAGCGGCAGGGACGGATCTCCTTCTACATGAAATCGACGGGCGAGGAGGCCGTATCGGTCGCACAGGCGATGGCGCTGCAGCCGGGCGACATGCTCTTCCCCTCGTACCGCAACCAGGGGCTCTTCATCGTTCGCGGGCGCAGCCTCGTCGATCTGATGTGCCAGTGCCTGTCGAATACCCGCGACATGTGCCGCGGGCGCCAGATGCCCATCATGTATCACTGGGGCGCGGGCAACATCTTTTCCATCTCGGGCAATCTCGCGACGCAGTTTCCGCAGGCGGTGGGCTGGGCCATGGCGGCGGCCATCAAGGGCGAGGACCACATCGCCGCGGCCTGGATCGGCGAGGGCGCGAGCGCGGAAGCGGACTTTCACCACGGGATGACCTTCGCGAGCGTCTACCAGGCGCCGGTCATTCTCAACATTGTGAACAATCAGTGGGCGATCTCGACGTTCCAGGGCTTCGCCGGCGGCGAGCGCAGGACGTTCGCGGAATACGGGCCGGGATACGGCATCCCGGGAGTGCGCGTCGACGGCAATGACTTTCTGGCCGTCTACGGAGTCACCCGCTGGGCGGCGGAGCGGGCGCGCCAGAGCGGCGGGCCCACCTTGATCGAGCACGTGACCTACCGGGCCGGGGCACACTCCACCAGCGACGATCCGTCACGGTACCGGCCGAAGGAGGAATGGGCGTCCTGGCCGCTGGGTGATCCCGTCGCGCGCCTGAAGCAACACCTGATCGGCCTCGGAGAGTGGTCCGAGGAGCGCCATACGAAGCTCGAGAAGGAGCTCGAGGCGCACGTGGTCGCCTGCTGGAAGGAGGCCGCGAGCTTCGGCACCCTGACCGAGGGACCGACGCTGGATCCGGCCACCATGTTCGAGGATGTCTTCCACGAGATGCCGCCGCATCTGGTGCGTCAGCGGGAGGAGCTCAGGCATCTGGCGGACACGCAGCCGGCCAAGGCATCCCGGGAGGAGAGGAGCCTCGAGGCCCGATCGGCCGCTGTCGCCAAGGAGGGCTGAGCGATGGCGCACATGAACATGGTTCAGGCCCTGAACTCCGCCATGGACATCATGCTGGAGCGTGATCCGCGCGTCGTGGTGTTGGGCGAGGACGTCGGGTACTTCGGCGGCGTGTTCCGCTGCACCGACGGGCTGCAGCGCAAATATGGCGAGCAGCGGGTGCTCGATACGCCGATCGCCGAGGGTGGCATCGTCGCGGCGGCCATCGGCATGGGCGTGAATGGCCTGAGGCCGGTCGCCGAGATCCAGTTCGCCGACTACATCTATCCGGCTTTCGATCAGATCGTGAGCGAGCTCGCCCGGCTGCGGTACCGCACCGCGGGAGAATTCTCCGCGCCGGTCACGATCCGTACGCCCTGCGGCGGCGGCATCCGCGGGGGACAGACCCACTCGCAGAGCCCGGAAGGCGTGTTCACGCACGTCTGCGGGATCAAGGTCGTGATGCCCTCGAATCCCTACGATGCGAAGGGCTTGCTCATCAGCGCCATCGAGGATGAGGACCCGGTGGTCTTCTTCGAGCCGAAGCGGCTCTACAACGGGCCGTTCGACGGCGATCCGCACAAGCCGGCCGTGCCCTGGAGCACGCATCCCAAGGGAGCCGTGCCGGAGGGCTACTACAAGGTTTCCCTCTCCAAGGCCGAGGTCGTCCGTCCGGGGAAGGACGTGACCCTTCTGGCCTACGGCACGATGGTGCACGTCGCGGAGGCGGCCGTCAGGCTGGCCAAGGTCGATGCGGAGATCATCGACGTGCGCGCGCTCGCGCCGCTCGATACGGACACCGTCTGCGGCTCCGTCTGCAAGACGGGCCGCTGCGTCATCGTCCACGAGGCGACGCGTTACAGCGGCTTCGGCGCGGAGCTCGCGGCGACCGTGCAGGAGGAGTGCTTCTGGCATCTGGAGGCGCCGATCGCCCGCGTGACCGGTTGGGACACTCCTTACCCACACGCCTTCGAGTGGGAGTATTTTCCGGGGCCGGGGCGCATCGCCGCGGCGCTCGCACGCGTGATGGAGGCGTCATGAGCCGGTACGTGTTCAAGCTGCCCGATCTCGGCGAAGGAACGGTCGAGGCGGAGATCGTCGGCTGGCGCGTGAAGCCGGGTGACGAGGTGTCGGAAGACGACGTGCTCGTGGAGGTCATGACGGAGAAGGCGGCGGTGGAGGTACCTGCGCCCGTGAGCGGGAAGGTTCTCTCGACGACCGGCCAGCCGGGAGACATGGTCGCAGTGGGCTCGGAGCTCGTCGTGCTGGAGACGGCCTCGGGCGCAGCGGCCGGCGCGCCCGCGGAGCCGGCCATGGCGGCGGGCAATGGCGGTGGGACTGCCAGACCGGCGCAGCCCGATTCGGGCCAGGCGGCCGCCGCTCCCCGCCATGGTGCCGCGCGCCAGGCGAGTGCAGCATCCATCAATGGCAGCGCCGCGCCCGGGATTTCAGCTTCGGACCCCGGCCGGCGGGTTCTGACTTCGCCGGCCATCCGCCGCAAGGCGAAGGAGGCGGGAATCGATCTGCGGCAGGTTGCGGGCACGGGTCCGCAGGGGCGCATCGTCCGGCAGGATTTCGAGTCCTATGCGGCTGCGCGATCCGGGGGCCGCTCGCCCGCAATGGCCGCGGTGAGCAGCTTGCCCTCCACCCGTGCGCCGGCTCCGGCGTCGCGGCACCCCGGCGCCACGGAAGAGATCAGGGTCATCGGCCTGAGGCGAGTCATCGCTCAGCGGATGAGCGACGCCAAGCGCAACATTCCACACTTCTCCTACGTCGAGGAGGTGGACGTGACCGAGCTGGAGTCGCTCCGCCGGCATCTCAACAGCAAGCTCGAGCCGGGGGCGTCCGCGCTCACGTACCTGCCGTTTCTGGCGCTCGCCCTCGTGCGTGTGCTGGAGGACTTTCCGCAGTGCAACGCGCATTACGACGCGGAACGGGGCGTCATCGTGAGATACCGCGCAGTGCATCTCGGCATCGCGACGCAGACGTCCGAAGGGCTGAAGGTGCCCGTCGTGCGCGACGTGCAGCTCCGATCGCTGTGGGACGTCGCGGCCGAGATGCGGCGTGTCACCGAGGCAGCGCGCAGCAACAAGGCCGCGCGCGAAGAGCTGTCCGGTTCCACGTTCACCCTGACCAGCCTGGGAAAGCTGGGCGGCATCGCCAGCACTCCCATCATCAACGCGCCCGAAGTTGGCATCGTGGGGGTCAACCGCGCCGTCGAGCGGCCCGTGGTCGTGGGAGGCGCCATTGCCGTGCGGCGCATGATGAACCTGTCCTCGTCCTTCGACCATCGGTTCGTCGACGGTTACGATGCCGCCGCGATGATCCAGGCGCTGAAGGAGCGCCTCGAGCATCCGGCGACGATCTTCGTCCCGTGACGCGCGGGTCAGCTCTCCTCGGCCGGCTCTCTGCCGAGGATCTCATCCCTGATATCGTCGATTTCCCTGGCGCGTGACGGCCGCGTCCGCGCGCCCTCGCACCGCTCGGGCCGGGGGCAGCGGCTGCTGCGCGGGCAGATGATGCGCGCAGGCTGCTCGAGGGCGTCCTCGATCCAGGCGATGTTGAGGACGTTGGCAACGGTCAGCAACGCCTCGGTGGCTGCCTTCGGGATTCGGCCTTCGCCGCGGCGGTGAACGCATTCCGCGAAGATGCTTTCCGTGACGTCGTGACTTGCCACGCCGTTGGCGTCCAACGCCGGTGCGAGATCGACGCCGACGGAGAGAACGTGTGGATTGCCCGCCATGTCCTTCACCCGGCGGGAATGGCAGCAGTAGAGCAGGGACCGGTCGCCGTCGCGCAGAACCGAGAGCTGTGAGCCCGTCTCGCCGCGCGGCGCGTCGATCATGCGGAACACGGCCCAGTTGGGGCAGGGATCGCTCACTTGCGCGAGATTGCCCCAGGGAAGCGGAATGCCGTTGCCCCGATAGACGGCGCGCAGATATCCGGGCGGGTAGGCGTCGAAGAAGTGCCAATACGGATACGGAGAGACCTTTGTCATCCTGCGCATGATGACTGCGGGCGTCAGCTCGAGGCGCGTGCCCGCCTCGACCCGGTAACGCTCGCGGGCGAGGAAGCGCCGGAAGGGCACCCGGGGCGCCAGCAGGGCGCCGGCGAAGAAGCTGCACTCGAAGTCCCGCCACGCGTGCAGCACGTCCTGGGCGTTCATGCCCGCGGTGTCCGAGCCGCCCTCCGGGCTGCCGCCCATCTCACCGCCCGTGGCGTGCGCCGACTTGAGCCCGTCGCCGCCGTGCAGCACCTTGTGCGCGATGTGCGCGGCCAGGTCGAATTTCAACCGTGCGGGGTCCGACTGCAGTGCCCGGTTGGCGTAGATGATGCGCGGCGGCTCGAAAAAGGAGCGCATCATGCTGCGGACCTCCCGGTCCTTGTCGCGGGCGAGCACGGGCTTTCTCTCGAACCAGCGGATCTCGAGACCGTGGCGCTTGCAGAGGCGCAGAAGGTCATCCACCGACAACGGGAACTTGCGCTCGCCGACACCGTCCGCGGCCCGCTCGAGATCGGGAAAGTCATTGCGCGACATCTCCTGGTGCGAGCGGATGAGAAGATGCGCGAACTGTCGTCCGCTGGTGCCGGTCTGGGCGAGAAGCTCCGGGATCGCCGCCTGCAGCACGTCCTTGGAGAAGAGGAAAGCGGGCTCGAGCGGCACCTTCGCTGCGCCGCCGGACGGAGCGCTCGGCGTCGCCAGCTCGAGGTCGGCGCTCTCGTCCAGGAACCACTCCGGATCGCGCTGGAATACCTCGGCCAGAAGCTCGAGCATTTCCGGAGACGGCGAGCGCTTGCCGCTCTCGATCATGCTCAAGTAGGAAACCGACGGCGCGTGCCCCGCATCCCGCTGGA
Organism: Steroidobacteraceae bacterium; assembly: GCA_035545455.1. GTDB lineage: Bacteria > Pseudomonadota > Gammaproteobacteria > Steroidobacterales > Steroidobacteraceae > 13-2-20CM-66-19. The sequence continues at coordinate 3,833 of DASZYK010000409.1, read as the reverse complement.
TGCAGCGCGAGGACAGCTCCTCGAGCGTGAGGCCGTTGCGCTTGCGGATGGAGCGCAGCTTGGCACCGAGGAAGTGCCCCTTGCGCAGCAGTTGAGTCATGGTGGCGCGGTTCCCGTGGAGGTCTCGTGTGAAATTAACATTGTGAAGTTTCTTTAGTCAAATTCCCTGGGCTGGCGGGGTATGCTCGTTCCCCATGAACGCCAGACCGCACGAGCAGCTCGTCTATTCGCGGGAGCCCGCCGGCTCCCCGGTGGAGATCCTGGGTCCGCGGGTGGAGCGATCCGCGGAAGTTCTGACACCGCTGGCTCTGCAGTTGCTCGCGAGCCTGCACCGGCGATTCAACGCACGCCGCCTGGAGCTGCTGGCGGCACGGGAGCGCCGCCAGCGGGAGCTGGATGCGGGGGTCATGCCCGACTTCCTGCGGGAGACCGCCGACCTGCGCGCCGGCGACTGGCGCATCGCCCCGGTGCCGGCGGACCTGCAGGACCGACGCGTCGAGATCACCGGTCCGGTGGACCGCAAGATGATCATCAACGCCCTCAACGCGCCCGTCCGCTGCTTCATGGCGGACTTCGAGGACTCGTGCGCGCCGACCTGGGAGAACATCGTCCGCGGTCAGGTGAACCTCGCCGATGCCGTCAGGCGGACCATCAGTCACGCCGACACGGCCACGGGGAAGATCTATCGGCTGTCGGAGCGACCGGCAACCCTGATCGTACGCCCGCGCGGCTGGCATCTGCCGGAGAAGCACGTGCTCGTCAACGGCGAGCCGGTCTCGGGCGCGCTGTTCGATTTCGCCCTGTACCTCGCCAACAACCACGAAGCGCTGGCGCGCGCGGGCACGGGTCCCTATTTCTATCTGCCGAAGATGGAAAGCCACCTGGAGGCGCGCCTCTGGAACGACGTGTTCCTGGCGGCCCAGGACGCGCTCGCCATTCCCCGCGGGACCATCAAGGCGACCGTGCTGATCGAGACCATCCTCGCCGCGTTCGAAATGGACGAGATCCTCTTCGAGCTGCGCGAGCACTCCGCCGGACTGAACTGCGGGCGCTGGGATTACATCTTCAGCTTCATCAAGAAGTTCCGCAATCGCCCGGATTTCCTGCTGCCGGATCGGGCCAGCGTCACCATGGACAGGCACTTTCTCAAGTCCTACGTCGATCAGCTGATCAAGACCTGTCATCGGCGGGGCGCGCACGCCATGGGCGGCATGGCGGCGCAGATCCCGATTCGGGACGATCCCAGGGCGAACGAGGCGGCCATGGCGCGCGTGCGCGCCGACAAGCTGCGTGAGGCGAACGCCGGGCACGACGGGACCTGGATCGCGCACCCGGGCTTGGCGACGATCGCGCGCGATGCCTTCGACGCCGTCATGAAGGGACCCAATCAACTGGGCGTGCTTCGCAGCGAAGTCGACGTCACGGGGCGGGATCTGCTCGAGGTCCCGGCGGGTGCGATCACGGAGGACGGCCTGCGCAACTGCATTCGCGTGGGCGTGCAGTACATCGAGGCCTGGCTGCGAGGCTCGGGCTGCGTACCGCTCTACAACCTCATGGAGGACGCGGCCACCGCGGAGATCTGCCGGGCGCAGCTCTGGCAGTGGCTGCACCACGGCGCGCATACCAGCGACGGCGCGCCGGTTACGCCGGCGAGGTTCGACCGCCTGCTCGGCGAAGAGCTCGACCGCATCCACGACGAGGTCGGACCCGGGCGGCTGCTCCACGGCGTGTTTCCGACCGCGGTGCGCCTCTTCGAGCAGATGACCAAGCAGGACGAGTTCGACGAATTCCTGACCCTTCCCGCCTACGACCTGCTCGACTGACGGGCTACGGAGAACGACATGACGACAGCGACCCGACCGATTCCCACCGCCGATGAGCTGCGACGCGCCTGGCGCGAGAGCCCGCGCTGGCGCGGTATCGAGCGCGGCTACCGCCCGGAGGATGTGGTGCGTCTGCGCGGCACCATTCCGGTGGAGTACTCGATCGCGCGGCTGACGGCCGAGAAGCTGTGGCGTTATCTCAACGAGAAGCCGTTCGTCAACGCTCTGGGTGCGCTCACCGGCAACCAGGCGATGCAGCAGGTGAAGGCGGGGCTCGATGCAATCTATCTCTCGGGATGGCAGGTGGCGGCCGACGCCAACCTCGCCGGCGAGATGTACCCGGACCAGTCGCTCTACCCGGCGGATTCCGTGCCGGCCGTGGTGCGGCGGATCAACTCGGCGCTGCGGCGCGCGGACGAGATTCATCACGCGGAAGGCAACGACGCCATCGACTGGCTGAAGCCCATCGTGGCGGACGCGGAGGCCGGATTCGGCGGCGTTCTGAACGCCTTCGAGCTGATGAAGCAGATGATCGATGCGGGCGCGGCCGGCGTGCATTTCGAGGATCAGCTCTCCTCGGCCAAGAAGTGCGGCCACATGGGCGGCAAGGTCCTGGTGCCCACGCAGGAGGCGATCAACAAGCTGGTCGCCGCGCGTCTCGCCGCGGATGTCTGCAACGTGCCCACCATCCTCGTCGCCCGCACCGATGCCGAGGCCGCGAATCTCCTGACTGCGGACGTCGACGAGCGCGATCGGGAGTTCATCGACACCGCCAAGGGGCGGACCTCGGAAGGGTTCTTTCACGTCAAGGCGGGACTCGCGCAGGCGATCGCGCGTGCGTGCGCCTACGCGCCCTTCGCCGACCTGGTGTGGTGCGAGACGGCCAAGCCCGATCTCGAGGAAGCGCGTCATTTCGCGGAGGCCGTGCACGAGCGCTTCCCGGGCAAGCTGCTGGCGTACAACTGCTCGCCATCCTTCAACTGGAAGCGGAAGCTCGACGATGAGACCATCGCCAGATTCCAGCGCGAGCTCGGTGCGATGGGCTACCGCTTCCAGTTCATCACGCTCGCCGGCTTCCACGCGCTCAACTACTCGATGTTCGAGCTGGCCCGCGGTTACAAGGCGCACCAGATGTCCGCCTATGTGGCCCTGCAGCAGGCGGAGTTCGCCGCCGAGCAGAACGGGTACACGGCGACGAAGCACCAGCGGGAAGTCGGCGCGGGGTATTTCGACGAGGTGACCCAGGCGGTCTCGGGCGGCACTTCGTCCCTCTCGGCCCTGAAGGGCAGCACCGAGCTCCAGCAGTTCGAGCGCGCCTCGTAACGCGCTCCGCCACGTAAAGCATAGGCAGGGAAGTGGTGCCGCGCTGGACCGGGCAATGACGCCCGGATCCAGCGCTAATCCAGGACACTCATCGCGTTGAGCCGACTCCGGGCGGGCTCGGCCGGGATTGCCTATACTCGCCGCCGATGGGCGTGCAGAAGCTCTTTCCGACATCGGTGTATTCCGCGCGCCTGACGGGCGCGGCGGGAAGCCGGCTCAACGAGCGGCTGTTGCGCGAGTGCCGGCAGCTGCGCTTCGATGATGCGGCCGGCAGGCGGTGGTCGGCCGGCAGTTATCCCGGCGGGTATACGTCGTACGGCTCCGCGCACCGGATGCACCGCATGTCGCCGACATTCGCGGCGCTGGAGCGCGCCATCGACCGGCACGTCGCGGCCTTCGCGCGCTCTCTGGAACTCGATCTGGCCGGGCGCGTGCTGGCGATGACGGACTGTTGGGTCAACATCATGCCGCGCGGCGTGGCCCATGGACTGCATCTTCACCCCCTGTCCACCATCAGCGGCACGTATTACGTGAAGGTGCCGCGTCGCAGTCCGGGCCTGAAGATCGAAGACCCGAGGATCGAGCGAATGATGGCCGCGCCGCCGCGCCTGCCGCAGGCGGCGAGGGAGAATCGGCCCTGGGTGATGCTGCCGGCCCAGGCCGGGGACGTGTTGCTCTTCGAGAGCT
>DASZYK010000408.1:0-3772 GCA_035545455.1 Steroidobacteraceae bacterium | reverse complement strand
GACACGGCGATCGAGCTGGAATCGGCGGACAGCCCGGACTCCGCGCTTCGCGTGGGCGCCGCGAGCGCCTCGCGCCCTCGCGCGCGCCTCGGGTTTCTCGGCGTCGGCTGGATCGGGCTCAGCCGGATGCGCGCCGTCGTGCAGGCCGGCGCGGCGGAGGTCGTCTGCATCGCCGACGCCGCGCCGGAATCGGCCGCGCGGGCCGCCCAGGCGGCGCTGACATCGATGCAGTCCGCTCCGCGCACGGTGGCGGGGCTGGAGGCGCTGCTCGAGGAGGAGATCGATGGCCTCGTCATCGCCACGCCGAGCGGACAGCACGCGCCGCAGGCGATCGCCGCGCTGACACGCGGGCTGACGGTGTTCTGCCAGAAGCCGCTCGCCACGACAGCGGCGGAGGCGGCGCGCGTCGTGGCGGTGGCGCGGGCGCTCGACAGGCTGATCGACGTCGATTTCTGCTATCGGACGGTCGCAGGCGTGCCGCAGCTCGCCGGCCTCGTGCGCTGCGGCGCGCTCGGCGAAGTCTTTGCGGCGGATCTGACGTTCCACAACGCCTACGGTCCGGACAAGAGCTGGTTCTATGACCGGCGGCAGTCGGGCGGCGGCTGCGTGATGGATCTCGGCATTCACCTGGTCGACCTCCTGCTCTGGGCGCTGGATTTTCCCGAGGTCGTCGACGTGCGCAGCCGCCTCTATGCGGAGGGCCGGCCGCTCGAGCAGCCGGCGCTGGAGGATTACGCGACCGCCGAGCTGTGTCTGGCCTCCGGCGCGGTGGCGCGCCTGGCATGCTCCTGGAGGCTCCCGGCAGGACGCGACGCGGTGATCGAAGCGGCGTTCTACGGCACCCGCGGAGCGGCGATCCTGCGCAACGTCAACGGCTCATTCTACGAGTTCACGGTGGAGCATTGCGAAGGCACCCGACGCCGGCTGCTGGCGGGGCCGCCGGATGACTGGGGCGGCCGCGCGATCTGCGCCTGGGCGCGGCGCATGACCGAGAATGCGGCGTTCGATCCCGCGGCCGAGCGGCTGGTTTCAGTGTCCGCCGTCATCGATCGGATCTACGCACGATGAGAGTCCTGATGACGGCCGATCCGGTGGGGGGCGTCTGGACTTTCGCGCTGGAGCTGTGCGCGTGCCTCGCCCGGCGTGGGGTCAGTGTCGCACTCGCCACCCTGGGTGCGCCGCTCACCCCGGTACAGCGCTCGGCGGCCGCCGCCGTTCCCGGCCTGCAGGTCGAGGAGAGCGGCTTCAAGCTCGAATGGATGCCCGACCCGTGGGGCGACCTCGAGCGCGCGGCGCACTGGCTGCTCCGGCTGGAGCGCGAGCACCGGCCGGACGTCATTCACCTCAATCATCTCGTGCATGCCGATTTGCCGTGGCGAGCACCTGCGATCGTCACCGGCCATTCCTGCGTGATGTCGTGGTGGCGGGCGGTACACGGCGCCGAGGCTCCCGTGCAATGGGCGGCGTACGCGCGCCGCGTCACGCGCAGCCTGCAGGCCGCGGAGTGCGTGGCCGCGCCCACGCGTGCCATGCTGTCCGAGCTTCGCCGCCTCTATGGTCCGCTGCCGCTCGCCGCCGTGGTGCCGAACGGCCGCGATCCAGCCCGTTTCCAACAGAGCCGCCGCAAAGAGCCGCTGGTGTTGTGTGCGGGACGGCTCTGGGACGCCGCCAAGAATGTGCAGGCGCTCGCCGCCGCCGCGCCGCTCCTCGATTGGCCGGTCTACGCCGCCGGCGAAGCAGTCTCGCCGGATGGCTCGCGCGCGCCGATCGCCGGCGGGAACCTGCGTCTGCTCGGGACGCTGACGCCGGACGAGCTCGCGGCCTGGTATGGGCGTGCGGGGATCTATGCACTGCCCGCCCGGTACGAGCCGTTCGGCCTGACGGCGCTCGAGGCGGCGCTCTCCGGCTGCGCTCTGCTCCTCGGAGACATTTCCTCCCTGCGCGAGGTGTGGGGGGATGCAGCGTGGTACGTCCCGCCGGACGATCATGCGCGTCTGCACGAGCGGCTGGCGGAGCTCATCTCGAACGGCGCGGCGCGCACGGCGCTTGCGACCCGCGCAGCCCGGGTCGCCGCCCGGCTGTCGCCCGAGGGCACGGCGCAAGGCTACCTCCGCCTCTACGGCAAGCTGGCCGGAAAGACGTTCAGGAGTGACACGACGCATGCCGCACAGGCTTAGATTCGTCTTCTTCACCCAGTCCCTGATCTCCGACTGGAATCATGGCAACGCCCATTTCCTGCGCGGGGTGGCGGGCGAGCTGATCGCCCTCGGGCATGAAGTCCGGGTGCTCGAGCCGCTGTGCGGCTGGAGCCTGAGCAATCTGCGCCGGGAACGGGGCAACGCGCCGGTCGATGCGTTCAACGCGGCCTTTCCGCGGCTGCGCAGCACGTTCTATGATCCCGACACGCTCGACCTCTCCCGCGCGCTGGAGGGTGCCGACGTCGTCATCGTGCACGAATGGAACCCTCCGGAGCTGATCGCGCGCCTCGGCCGCCAGCGCGCGCTCACAGGCGGGTTCAAGCTTCTCTTTCACGACACGCACCATCGAATCGTGAGCGCGCCGGAGGAAATGCGCGCGCTCGATCTGACGGACTACGACGGCGTGCTGGCGTTAGGAGAAACTTTGCGCAGCCGTTATGAGCGGCTCGAGCACATGCCGCGTGCCTGGACGTGGCACGAGGCAGCCGACACGCGCGTCTTTCGGCCGATGCCGGGACTCGACAAGCCGCTCGACCTCGTCTGGGTCGGCAACTGGGGCGACGGCGAGCGCAACCGGGAGCTGATGGAGTATCTGATCGATCCGGTGCGGGATCTCGGGCTGCGCGCGCGCATCTACGGCGTGCGCTACCCCGCCGAGGCGATCCGGGCTCTGGGCGAGGCCGACATGGAGTACGGCGGGTGGGTCGCGAACTTCAAAGTGCCGGCACTCTTCGCCTGCTCGCGTGCGACGGTGCACGTTCCGCGGCGGTTCTATCGCGGGCAGCTTCCCGGGATCCCGACGATCCGCGTGTTCGAGGCGCTCGCCTGCCGCATACCGCTGGTGTGCGCGCCGTGGGAAGACAGCGAGGCCCTCTTCACTCCGGGCCGCGATTACCTGGTGGCGCACGACGGCGCGGAGATGCGCCGGCATCTCAGGCACCTCGTCGGCGATCCATCCTTCGCGGAGGAGATCGCCGAGCACGGCTATCGGACCCTCCTGCGCCGCCATACCTGCGGGCATCGCGTGCAGGAGCTGCTCGGGATCTGTCGGCAACTCGGTATCGGTGAGCTGTCGCATGTCGCCTGACAGGAGACGCTCGTTGCGCATCGCCTTCTTCGGATCGAGCCTCGTGTCCGCCTACTGGAACGGCGCCGCGACATATTACCGCGGCATCATCCGCGCGCTGCACGATCGCGGCCACCGTGTGACGTTCTACGAGCCCGATGCCTTCGAGCGCCAGGCGCATCGCGACATGGAGGATCCGGCGTGGGCGCAGGTGGTCGTCTATCAGGCGAGCGGGGAAGCCGCCGTCATGGCCGCCCTGGAGGCGGCACGGGGCGCCGACGTGATCGTCAAGGCGAGCGGAGTCGGCGTGCACGACGCCCTGCTCGAGCGCGAGGTGCTGAGCCTGCGCCGTCCCGGCAACGCCATCGTGTTCTGGGACGTGGATGCGCCCGCCACGCTGGAGCGTGTCGCGCGCGAGCCGGATGACCCGTTCCGGCCGCTGATTGCGCGCTATGACCTCATTCTGACCTACGGCGGCGGCGACCCGGTCATCGCAGCCTACCGGTCG
>DASZYK010000407.1:0-1888 GCA_035545455.1 Steroidobacteraceae bacterium | reverse complement strand
GGTTCGAGTTCCGCCGCCAGCTCGAGTATAAGCTGGCATGGAACGGCGGAATGCTCCTCGCGGTGCCGCCCGCGAACACCAGTCGGACGTGTCCGGCATGCGGCTGCGTGAGCGCGCAGAACCGACGGACACAGGGAAAGTTCGCTTGTGTCAAATGCGGGCTCGAGAAAAACGCCGATGTCGTCGGCGCGATCAACATCCTTTCTCGCGGGATAGGCTTGCTGCGAGACGAAGGGCGGGACACGGGCGACGCTTCGCCCGGGTGCGAATGCACAGCCCGGATAGCCTGTGGAGAGACTTCGCCTGCTCGAGGGGCGTCGGCCCAGGAACCCGCCGAAGCGAATCTGCATGAGATCGCTCATGCAGCGCCGTAGGAAATCTCCGGCCTTCAGGCCGGGGAGGATGTCAAATTCTTTATCACTACCACACACACGAACAAGCGCGGTGTGCTGACCGCGGTGCAGCAGGGCAGAGACAAGCTCGTCCGCTGGGACCCGATATCGAAGATCTCAGCCGACGCCTCGGAGACCCTTGATCACGAGGCGTGCGGAGCCGAGAGGGAGGGCACGCGCCGCCGCACTGCCGTCCGGCACGGGGCGGTACATGGGCGGCGGACTCACCGGCGGACGGTAGGGAGCGCCCGTGGGCTCCGCATGCTCGGGCGGCCTTGCATAGCGGATGGTGTTCTCCTGCGCCCGGTACCTGGGCGGCGGTGACTGCCACCGCTCGACATCACCCGTCGTGAAAGAGACGCGCTGCTCGGCACGCGGATGCGGCGCGGATGGCGGCCGCCCTTCGGGCTGGCGCGCTGGCGGCCTCTCCGGAGCGGCACGCGGCATGGGTGCGCGCGCCGGCGGCGGGCTGTCGCTCGGCTGTGCGACGCGCTGCTGCGGAATCTGACGCTCCGGTGGAGTGAAGCGCTGCTCCGGGCTCTGACGCGGAGCCGGCGCGAAGCGTTGCTCGGGGACCTGACGCGCAGGCGGCGTGAACCGCTGCTCCGGAGTCTGCCGTGCCGGCGGCGCGAAGCGCTGCTCAGGAGTCTGCCGCGCGGGCGGCGCGAAGCGCTGCTCGGGAATCTGCCGCGCGGGCGGCGCGAAGCGCGTCTCCGGGATCTGACGCGCAGGAGGCGCAGGGCGTTGCTCCGGAACCTGGCGCGGCGGCGCCGCGGGGCGCTGCGCGGGGGAGCGCCACTCCAATGGAGACTGCCGCTGCGGCGCCGGCCGCTGCTGCGGCGCGAAGGTCTGCGGGCGCGGGCGATCCACCGCTGTCCCGGGCTGCGCCGGCCGCCCCTGAGCCCACGGCGGACGATCGTTTCTCGGCGGGCGCGCCGGCGGCAGAGCCGGCTGCTGCAGCATGCGCTCTCGGGCGGACATGCCGCCACGAGTCTGCGGCGCCGTGCGCAGCTCCAATCCCGGCCTCGCCGCCGCCGGGCGGGCGAGACGCACCGGCGCCGCCGGCGTGTTCGGCCTCATGCGTGCGAGCTCCCTCGCGGGCAGCGGACGGCCGCCGTTCGCCCGAATGGCGGCCTGCTCCCTCGCGAAGGACACGGGAGCACGCGGCGGAGCGAGCCTTGCCACCACCGGCCTCTCGATGATCGCGCGCGGCGGCCTCCTGACGTTCCTGCCCGCATGCGCTCCGAGAACGCTTTGGCGCATCGGGAGGATGGCGGGTGCCGCGGTCGTCGCCGCACGGAAGTTGACGCCGCCTTGGTGCGGCAGAATCACCCGGTGCGGCCCCACGGGCTGCGCTGACGTGAATACGTTGCGCGGCACGGCCGTCACGGCGCCCGGCACCTCGCTGTTGCGATACCTGATGTTGCCGCGGCGTTTCTGATACACGTTGGTGATGTAGTCCGCATCGACTCCCCGCATGTTCGTGGTGTTGACGT
>DASZYK010000406.1:0-11175 GCA_035545455.1 Steroidobacteraceae bacterium | reverse complement strand
TGCTCGGCGGCTGCGCGCTCTATCACCGTATGCCGCTGCCGGAGCAGCCTGATCTGGCAGGCCGGCTCACGCAGCTTCGGACCCGGATACCGGCCGCTCGCGGCGAAACGCAGCGGAGCATCGCCGTCGATGAGCCGCTGGCCATCGACGACGTCGGGCTCCTCGCGGTGCTCAACGATCCGGACCTGCGCGCCGCGCGAGGTACCCTGGACGTGGCGCGGGCGGGGCTGCTGCAGGCGTCACTGCTCCCGAACCCCTCGGCAAGCGTGAGCTACGCCCCGATTCTCGGCGGCACCGACGTTGCGCCCGCATGGGCGGCTTCCCTGACCGAGGACGTGAAGGCGATCCTGACCTATCACACGCGCAGGAAGTCGGCGCGCCTGCAGCTCGAGCAGGTCAACGCCGACCTTCTCTGGCAGGAGTGGCAGGTGGCCCAGCAGGCGAGGATCCTCGCTCTGGACCTCTACTGGGGCGGGCTCTCGCTCTCGCTTGCGCAGCGCGAGCAGCAGCTTCTCGACCGTGAGGTGCGGGAAGTGCGGGCCGCAACGCAGAGCGGAGCGCTCGACCTCACCGCGCTGGCGCCGCTCCTTGCCGCCAAGGCCGGCGCCGACCAGACGGTCGCCTCGCTCAATCTGTCGCAGCTTCAGGGATGGCAGCAGCTCGATGCGCTGCTCGGCCTCCAGCCGCAGGTGCGGTTCGCGATCGCGCCGCCGAAAATCGCGCCCCTGCCGGGCGACCTGAAGGCGCTCATCGCGCAGCTGCCGCAGCGGCGACCCGATCTCGTGGCGCTGCAGCTCGGCTACCGCTCCGCCGACGAGAGCGTGCGCAGCGCGATAATCGGTCAGTTCCCCGCCCTCATGGCCGGCTACCAGTGGGGCCAGGACACCAGCAACGTGCGCTCGGGCGGTCCGGCCGCCAGCTTCGATCTGCCGATCTTCGATCGCAACCAGGGGCAGGTCGCTCAGGCGCGCGCGACACGGCTGCAGCTGCACGAGCAGTACGCGGCGCGGCTCGACGCGGCCGACGGCGCGGCCAGGGGGCTCGTGAGCCAGATCCGGCGGCTGACGAGCGATGCGCAACAGGCGGAGCGCGCCGCCGATGCCGCCGAAGCGCAGTCGAAAGCCGCCCGGCAGGCCTACGCGCAGGACACCCTCGATCAGCGCTCGCTGGCCGATTTCGAGACCACCGCGCTGCAGCGGCGCATCGAAGCCATGACGCTCGAGCGCTCGCTCGGCGAGGCGCGCATCACTTTGACCGTCGATCTCGGGCTCGGGCTGCCGCGGACCCGGATCGCCCCGACCGGGAGCTCGAGGAAGCCATGAGTCGCAGATCGACTGTCTGGGTTGCCTGTCTGGCGGCGAGCGCGGCCCTGGCGCTGCCGCTCGCCCGTGCCGATGACGGCGGCGGTTCCAACTCCAACCGTAGCGTGCGGGTCACCCTCTCTCATCTGAAGGAGGGGAGCCTGCCGAGCGTGGTGGTCGGGTATGGAACGGTCGGCGCCGCCAACTCCGGCCGCAAGACCATCATGGCGCCGGCGTCGGCCGTGGTCGGTCAGATCTTCGTGCGCCTCGGCGAGCAGGTCGCCGCCGGCGCGCCGCTCGTCGAGCTTGCGCCGAGCCCGGCATCGGCCGCCTCGTACACGCAGGCCAAATCCGCCGTGACCGTCGCCGAGCAGCTCGTGGCGAGCACCGAGAGGCTCGTCTCGCTGCACCTCGCCACGGCGCAGCAGCTCGCGAGCGCGAGAAAAGCCGAGTCCGACGCCCGCTCGCAGCTGCAGGCGCTCGAGAGGGTGGGCGCAGGAGGCGCGAAGATCGTGCGCGCCCCGTTTGCCGCGATCGTCACCACGCTCACCGCTACGCCCGGCGCGATCGTCGCTGAGGGCGCTCCGCTCATGGACCTCGCTGCCCCGGGGCGCCTCGTGCTCACCGTCGGGGTGGTGCCGGCCCGGGCGGCCGCCATTGCTCCCAATGACACAGCCACCGTGACCGCCATCGGCGGCACCGGATCGGTCACGGGACGTGTAGTGGTGCGCGGCGCCGTCGCGGAAGCGGCGAGCGGACTCGTGCCCGTCGACGTCGCTCTGCCGCCCGGCGAGTTCTTCCCGGGCGAGATGGCCGAGGCTGCCATCACCACGGGTCAGGTGCACGGCTACGTGGTGCCGCACGAGGCGATTCTGGTGAACGACCGCGGTGCGCCCTACGTCGTGCAGGCGATCAATGGCACCGCGAGGAAAGTCCCGGTGCAGGTCCTGGGTGCCCACGGCGATGAGAACGTGATCGCCGGCGCGCTCGACGCCCGCGCGCCGCTCGTGCTGGCGGGCAACTACCAGCTCGACAACGGCATGAAGATCCGGCTGTCGGATCCGCCGGCAGGCAAGCGCCCGCAATGAGCTTCGCTTCCTGGGTCGGGCATCACCGCCGCTCGCTCATCACGGTCGCTTTCGCGCTGGCGATCGCCGGCATCTTCGCCGCCATCTCGCTGCCGGTCGGGCTCTTCCCCGTCACGAGCTTCCCGCGCATCCGCATCGAGATCGACGCCGGCATCATGCCCGCGAGACAGATGCTGGTCGATGTGACCGAGCCGCTCGAGCAGGTGGCGCGCGCCGTGCCGGGGGCGCAGGACGTCACCTCGACGACTTCGCGCGGTTCCGCGGAGATCTTCGTCAATTTCCCCTGGGGATTCGACATGAACCAGGCGCGGCTCTCGGTGGATGCCGCCTTCGCCCAGGAGCTGCCCTCGCTTCCCCAGGGAACGAGCTACGACATCATCCAGATGAGCCCGAACGTCATCATGCCGTTCGTGTCGTACGCGCTCATCTCGAATTCGGTATCGCCGTCGGATCTCAGGCAGCTCGCGCAATATCAGATCGTGCCGCTCCTCACCGGCATCCCGGGCGTGAGACGGGTCGGTGTGCTCGGCGGGCAGACTCCGGAAGTGCAGGTCGCGGTCGATCCCAACAAGCTGAGGGCCTACGGGCTGACGCTCGCGGACGTCTCGCAGGCGCTCGCGGCGACCAATACCATCCAGGCGGTGGGCCGGCTCGAGGACAACGACCTGCTCTATCTGGCGATCGACAACAACGCCTTCACGTCCACCGATTCGGTCCGGAATGTCGCGCTGCACACCGGACCGGACGGCATCGTGCGCGTATCGGACATCGCCAAGGTCACGATGGGCACCGTGCCGCAGTGGATGCTGGTCAACGACAACGGCAAGCCGGCCGTGACGTTCGACGTCTACCAGCAGGACAGCGCCGACTCCCTCACCCTGGCGAAGGAGGTCAAGCAGCGGCTCGACGCCTTCATGAAGTCGCAGCCGGGGTCCATCAAGCTCTACAAATGGTACGACCAGACGCAGCTCGTCAGCTCCTCGGTCGCGGCGCTCGAGGAGGCGATCGCGATAGGCCTGGTGTTCGCGGCGCTGGTGCTCATGGCGTTTCTGCGCAACTGGCGGGTGACCCTGGTCGCGATGATGGTGGTGCCGCTGTCGGTGCTGATCACCGTGCTGCTGCTGGCGACGCTCGGCATGACCTTCAACATCATGACGCTCGGCGGCATCGCGGCGGCCATCGGGCTCCTCATCGACGATGTGATCGTAATGATCGAGCACATCGCGCGCCGTGCGGGCGCGCCCGATGTCCCGGAGCCGCATGAGACGGTGCTGCACGCGGCCAGGGAGTTCCTGGGGCCGCTCCTGGGCTCCTCGCTCGCGACCACGATCATCTTCATACCGCTGGCGTTTCTTTCGGGCCTGACGGGTGCGTTCTTCAGGTTTCTCTCGCTGACGATGGCCTCGGCGCTCATCATTTCATTCATCCTCACCCTCTTTACCGTGCCGGTGCTGGCGCGGAGCCTGATCGATTTCGACACGTTCGAGGACCCTTCTCACGGCAGGGAGACGTGGCTGCAGCGCACCCACGAGCGCCTGCTCACGCGCCTCTTCGACCGGCCGCTGCTGCTCGCCCCGGCGATCGCGATCCTGCTGGCCGTGGGCTACCTGGCCTACCTGCACGTCGGCAGCGGATTCCTGCCACAGATGGATGAGGGCGGGTTCGTGCTCGATTACTACACCGCCCCCGGCACCTCGCTCGCGGAAACCAACCGGGAGCTCGAGGAGGTCGAAGGCATCCTCAAGCAGGACCCGTACGTCTACACCTATTCCCGGCGCGCCGGAGCGGGGCTCGGCGGCGACATGAAGGAGGCATATCAGGGCGATTTCTTCGTCCGTCTGGTCGACCCGTCGAAGCGGCCGGCGATCTGGAAGGTGATGGACGACATCTCGAGCAGGATCAGCGCGCAGGTGCCCGGCATCAGCATCGATCCCCACCAGCTCATGAACGACATGATCGGTGACATGGTGGGCCGTCCCCAGCCGATCGTGATCTCCCTGAGCGCCGGGGACCCCGCGGTGCTCGGCGCCGTGGCCAACAAGGTGGCGGACGCGATCTCGAAGGTGCCGGGGATCGAGGCGTCGTCGGTCAATAACGGCGTCGTGCCCGCCGGCGATGCACTCGAGGTGCACGTCGACCCGGCGGCCGCGGCCATGGAAGGCATGACGCCCCAGGAAGTCGCCGACCAGGTGAACAAATATCTCTACGGCTCCGTCGTGACGAAGTATCTCGGCACCGTGCAGGACATCGGCGTGCGGCTGCGGCTCGACCCGCCGCAACGCAGGATCCATCGGGACGAGCTCGCCGACATGCCGATCCGCTCGCCGAGCGGCAGGATCCTGACACTTGCCACCGTGGCGCAGGTGAGGTTCGTCGCCGGCCAGCCGCAGCTCACCCGCGACAACCTGGCGCAGGTCGTGCCGGTGACGGCGGAGATCGGCGGCGGACACGATCTCGGCTCGACCGCGGCTGCCGTGAAGCGGCTGCTGGACGAGCCGGGTCTGCTGCCGCCCGGTGTGGAATACACGCTCGGCGGTCAGTACCGGCAGCAGCAGACCGCGGCGCGGGGCATGCTGCTCGTATTCGGCGCGGCCGTGATCGCGGAGCTCATCCTGCTGCTCTTCCTCTACGAGCGCTTCTGGCTGCCGGTCATCATCATCGTCAGCTCCCTCATCTCGACGAGCGCCGTCTTCCTCGGCCTCTGGCTGACGGGCGTGGAGCTCAACATCACGGCCATGATGGGCATGGTGATGATCATCGGCATCTCGACCGAGATGGCGATCTTCCTCATCTCCGAGTACCAGGAGCTCGAGAAGACCATGCCGCCGCGGCTGGCGCTCCGCGAGGCCGCGCGCAACCGGCTGCGGCCGATCACCATGAGCACGCTCGCGATGATTCTCGCGCTGATTCCGCTCGGCGCGGCGGTCAGCGGCTCGGGCGACCAGATGCTGCAGCCGCTCGCGATCGCGATCATCGCCGGGGCCCTGGTGCAGCTGCCGCTCGTGCTGCTCGCCATGCCGGTCGCGGTGGGGCTCACACGGCGTGAGGCGCCGTCCGCGGCCGGGTGACGGCAGTCTGACGGGGAGCGTGACGGGGCCTTTTCGCGGTGATATGTTTGGATGCAACAGTCACCAACAAAAAGGCTGCACCATGACGAGATTGTCTGGAGCAATTCCGGACGGCGAAAGCCGGCCCGAAGGGCGGGGCACAGGGACTGCGCCTCGCACATTCTCTCTGAGACGCGCGACCGCGGCTGCCGCGGCAGTACTGCTCGCGGCCGGCGTCGGGCTGGCGAGCGCGGCGAACGTTCATGTGAAGCTCACGGGCAGTCACGAGGTGCCGCCCGTGAAGACCATGGCCCGCGGCTCGGGCGTGATCGAGGTGGCGCCCGACGGCGCGGTGAGCGGCAAGGTCACTACGCGCGGGATCAAAGGCACCATGGCGCACATCCACGAGGCTGCGCCGGGCAAGGACGGGCCGCCGATCATCGCGCTTGCGCCGGGGCCGCACGGCACCTGGGTCGTGCCCGCGGGCTCGAAGCTCTCCCCGGAGCAGTACAAGGCATTCCTCGCGGGAAATCTCTACGTCAACGTGCACAGCGAGGCGCATCCGGGCGGGGAGATCCGCGGGCAGCTGAAGCCCTAGCCGCAAGTCGCGCCTGAGCAATCAGATGCGCCGGAGTGCGGGCTCACTGCCGCGCTCCGGCGCAAGCTCGCGTAGATTTTGCGGCGGATCACGCCGGCCAGCGGTCCGAACGGGCATATTTCGCGGGAATGACGACGTCGCCGAGCCTCGAGGGCCTGCACGACTCGCCCTACGCGGCTGAGCTGCGCAAGGAGCGCGTGGCCCCGCGCTTTGCGCCGGCCATCGAGGCCGACTACCTGCGGACCCACCTGCGCGAGAGCCGCACCCTGGTACGGCTCTCCACCACGCTCGCGGTGCTGTTCATTGCGCTGCGGGGCCTGGAGGTCGCGATCGGGAGCGGAGCCCCGAAGTCCGCTCCGATCTTCTTCGCTGTGCTCGCCGCCTCGCTCGCGCTGGCCTGGCTCGCCTGGAGCCGCGGCTACGAGCGGCATTACCTGCCCTGGGCGCAGGTGCTCGTCCCGGTGAGGAGCTCCATCGTCGCCGCGCAGCTCATGCACGTGGCCGCGCAGGGGCAGCTCGATGTGCTGATGCTGCTGCCGCTGCTCCTCATCGGTCCGTTCTTCTTCCTGGGACTGCGGTTCCGGACGGCGTCGTTCATCGTGTCGCTCACGTGCGTCTCGATGTTCAGTGCAGCCATCGCATTCCACCTGCCGCCGCCCATTGCCTATCGCAGCGGCGCGTTTCTCCTCGTGGCGCTCGTCACCTTCGCAGTCGCCGCCCAGCAGATCGAGCGGCGCTCGCGCAGGGCGTTTCTCGAGAGCCGGCTGGTCGCCGAGCTCGCCCAGCACGACGGGCTGACCTGGACCAAGAACCGGCGGGAGTTCGACGAGTACCTGCCTCGGCTCTGGCGCCAGGCCGCGGAGGACGGCCGGACGCTCGCGCTCCTCCTGGTCGATGTCGATCACTTCAAGGCCTACAACGACCGCTACGGACATCAGGCGGGCGATGCGGCGCTGCGCAAGGTGGCGCAGGCCATCCAGGCGTGCGTGCGCCGGCCGCTGGATCTGGTCGCCCGTTACGGCGGCGAGGAATTCACGGTCATCCTGTACGACACGGATGTCAACCGCGCCTCGACGACCGCGGAGCGTATCCGCAATCTCGTCGAGGACCTGGCGATCGAGCACCGGGGCGCGCGCGGCAACTCCGTGCTGACGGTCAGCATCGGCGCCGCGGTGGTCGCGCCGGAGCTCCCGCGCAGCCCCGGCGGCGCCGTTCAGCTCGCCGACGAGGCGCTGTACCGGGCGAAGTCGAAAGGGCGCAACCGCGTCGAGATCATGGACGACTCGGAGTACCGGCTGCTCGTCACCGGCGTCTTCTCCAAGGAGCTCGCCGGCACGCTGAAGCGGAGCGGGTCCCAGAGCGGCGACTGAGCGCGCCAGCGCCGTGCAGGCGGCGAGCTCGGGACCGGCGCTTGCCGCACGGGCGTCATGGCCGACAGAAGCCCTCTCGGATCCCACGGCTCGGGCGCGAGTACCCCCGGTAACCATCCACGGTCGCAGGACCCGCGAGACTCCAGGCGCAAATCAACATTTCGTCCGGCACGCCGGCCCGGGGCGCCGCCGGAAGGATCGGGCGACCCGCCGCCCTTTCGCATCGGTCCGCTCTCGTGGCTGATCCTGGCGCTGCTCATCGTGTGGAACGCCTGGGCTTTCATGCCTCACGGGACCGTCGAGGTGGCGCTCCCATACAGCGAGTTCCTGACTCAGGTCGCAGACGGCAACGTGACGGGCGTGACCATCGTCGGCTCGGCGATCACGGGAAAGCTCGCGCATCCGCTCGTCTGGCCGCGGCCCGCTTCATCGAGCGGGACGGGCGTGCCGGCCGGTTCCGCCGCGCAGCGGAAGTCCTCGGGACAGGGCAAGCCCGCCGCGGGCACGCCCACGGCACAGGGCAAGCCCGCCGCCGGGGCGGCGCCGGCCGCCGGAGGCAGATCCTCCAATCCGGCTTCCTCGGAGACCCGGCCGCAGAGCTATTCCCGCTTCAGCACGACCTATCCGACCGAGGTGGGCGACCCGGCGCTGATGCCGCTCCTGCGCGCGCATCGCGTCACGATCAACGTGCAGTCCCCGTCGGCGCCATGGCTCGAGCTCCTGCTCACCGACGGCCTGCCCATCGTGCTCATGTTGGGGCTGCTGCTCTGGATGGGGCGGCAGGCGGGCCGCTCCCAGTCGGGCATGTTCGGCTTCGGGCGCAATCGGGCGCGGCGCTACACCGAGGATCGCCCGAGGGTGACCTTCGCCGACGTGGCGGGCGAGGACGAAGCCAAGCAGGATCTGCGGGAGGTCGTGGATTTCCTCAGCCACCCCTCCAAATATCTTGCGATCGGCGCGCACATCCCGCGCGGCGTTCTGCTCGTCGGGCCGCCGGGCACGGGCAAGACGCTGCTCGCGCGCGCGGTGGCAGGGGAGGCCGGAGTACCCTTCTTCCACATCAGCGGCTCGGAATTCGTCGAGATGTTCGTGGGCGTCGGCGCGAGCCGCGTGCGGGATCTCTTCTCGCAGGCGAAGGCCGCGCAGCCGGCCATCGTGTTCGTCGATGAGCTCGATGCGGTGGGGCGGCGGCGCGGCGCGGGCGTCGGCACGGTGAACGACGAGCGCGAGCAGACGCTCAACCAGCTGCTCGTCGAGATGGACGGATTCGACCAGCGGCAGCAGATCATCCTGCTCGCGGCCACCAACCGCCCGGACGTGCTCGACCCCGCGCTGCTGCGGCCGGGGAGGTTCGACCGGCAGGTCGTCGTGCCGCTGCCGGACTGGCGCGGCCGCGAAGGGATCCTGCGCATCCACACCCGTCACCTGCAGCTTGCGCCGGATGTCAGCCTGGAGCGCCTGGCGCGCACCGCCACCGGACTCTCCGGAGCCGACCTCGCCAACCTCTGCAACGAGGCGGCGCTGACCGCCGCCCGTGAGAACCGCAAGCAGATCGGCATGGCGGACTTCGAGAGCGCCTGGGACAAGATCGTGCTCGGCGCCGAGCGGCGCCTGGTGATGACGCTCAAGGACCGGCGCGTCACGGCGTATCACGAGAGCGGCCATGCGGTGGTCGCCTGGCTCACTGCCGCGGCCGATCCGGTGCGCAAGGTCAGCATCGTTCCCCACGGGCGGGCGCTCGGGGTCACGGAGCAGCTGCCGCGGGAGGAGCGCTACAACATGAGCCGGGCCGACCTGCTGGCGCGCCTCGATGTCATGTTGGGCGGGCGCACGTCCGAGAGTCTCGTGATCGGGGAGATCACCACCGGCGCGGAGAACGATCTCGTGCAGGCGACCCGGCTGGCGCGCCGCATGATCGCGCGCTGGGGCATGGGCACGCTCGGGCCGGTGGCGTTCGATGCTCAGGACGAGCAGCCGTTTCTCGGATATCACATGTCGCAGGGGCGGGAATACAGCGAGGCGACGGCCGCGCGCATCGACCGCGAGGTCGAGAGCCTGCTCGCGGACAGGCAGGGCGCGGTGCTCAAGCTCCTGAGCGGGGCGCGCGAGCGGCTGGATGCGCTGGTGGAGACGCTGCTCAGGGAGGAGACCCTCGGTGAGGAGCAGCTGGCGCGCAGTCTCGGCCCGCGGCCGTCGGCGGAGGCGCCGCCGAAGCCCCAGAGACCGCCGGCGGCGCGATCGAGCGTCGGGTGATTCACCGGGCCGCGCTCAGGCTCGGGTCCCTCCCGCCGGCGGTCAATACGTATACTCCGCGCTGGTGTCCCGGGAGCGCGTGCCGCTAACCTCGGCGGCGCGCCGGCTCGGGGCCGGTCACGGAGCTGCCTTGGAGGTTGCGATGGCGGAAACACTTTCCCCGGAATTGCTGCGCCGGATGGACGCGTACTGGCGGGCAGCCAATTATCTCTCCGTTGGCCAGATCTATCTCTATGACAATCCGCTCCTGCGCCAGCCGCTCGAGCCGCGGCACATCAAGCCGCGCCTCCTCGGGCACTGGGGCACGACGCCGGGCCAGAACTTCATCTACGTGCACCTCAACCGGATCATCCGCCAGCATGGCCTGGAGATGATCTACATCGCCGGGCCCGGCCACGGCGGCCCGGCGCTCGTCGGCAACACCTATCTCGAGGGCAGCTATACCGAGCTCTATCCCAACATCACCCGGGACGAGGAGGGGATCGCCAAGCTCTTCAAGCAGTTCTCCTTCCCGGGGGGCATCCCGAGCCACGTGGCGCCGGAGACGCCGGGCTCCATCCACGAGGGCGGCGAGCTCGGTTATTCCCTCAGCCACGCCTTCGGGGCCGTGTTCGACAACCCCGGACTGACCGTGGCATGCGTCATCGGCGATGGCGAGGCGGAGACCGGTCCGCTCGCCGCCGGCTGGCACAGCAACAAGTTCCTGAATCCCGCGACCGACGGCGCGGTGCTGCCGATCCTGCACCTGAACGGCTACAAGATCGCCAATCCCACCGTGCTCGCCCGCATCGGCAGCGAGGAGCTCGGGGAGTACCTGCGCGGCTGCGGCTACAAGCCGTACTTCGTCGAAGGCGATGACCCGCCGCGCATGCACCAGCTGATGGCGGCGACGCTCGATGCGGTGATCGGAGAGATCCGGCGCATCCAGGGGGCGGCGCGCTCGGACGGCGTCAAGGAGCGGCCGCGCTGGCCGATGATCGTGCTGCGCACGCCCAAAGGGTGGACGGGACCGAAGATCGTCGATGGGGAGCAGGTGGAGGGCACTTTCCGTGCCCATCAGGTGCCGCTCGCCGAGGTGCGCACCAATCCGACACACCTGAAGATGCTCGAGCAGTGGATGCGCAGCTACCGCCCGGAGGAGCTGTTCGATGCCGGCGGCGCGCTGCGTGCGGAGCTGGCCGAGCTCGCGCCGGAGGGCGACCGGCGGATGGGTGCCAGCCCCCATGCCAACGGCGGGCTGCTCCTCAGGGACCTCGCCCTACCGGATTTCCGCAAGTATGGCGTGGAAGTGCCGCATCCAGGCGCGGTTGACGCGGAAGACACACGCGTGCTCGGACGTTTTCTGCGCGATGTGGTGAAGCTCAATCAGCATCCGCGGATCTTCCGGCTCTTCGGCCCGGATGAGACGAACTCGAACCGCCTGGGGGCGGTGTTCGAGGCGACGGAGCGGCAGTGGATGGCGCAGCGTATCCAGGGCGACGATCACCTCGCGCCGGAGGGGAGCGTCATGGAGGTGCT
>DASZYK010000405.1:0-2817 GCA_035545455.1 Steroidobacteraceae bacterium | reverse complement strand
CGTCGCCAGGATGGACGTGCAGGTGCAGAACTCGCAGGCGGCGGAGACCGCCGCGAGCCTCGACCTGCAGAACGTGTCGACCACCGTCGCGACCAACTGGCACATCCTGCCGGCCGATGCGGAGTGGGTGTATCAGCACATCGGCGGCGAATCCGACCTCGTCGGCAAGATCATCCGGCCGGCGATCAGCAACTCCGTCAAGGCGGTGACGGCGCACTACAACGCGGAGGACCTGATCATCCACCGCGATCAGGTGCGCAGCGAGATCCAGACCCAGATCACCTCGGAGCTGCAGTCCTACCGGGTGGTGGTCGATTCCGTCAACATCACGGACTTTCATTTCAGCGACGAGTTCGCGCAGGCCATCGAGCGCAAGCAGATCGCGCAGCAGCGGGCGCTGCAGGCACGGTACGAGCTCGACCAGGCGAAGGTCCTCGCCGAGCAGCGGGTCGTCGAGGCCCAGGCGCAATCGCAGGCGCAGAAGCTCCTGCAGCAGACCCTGACGCCCGAAGTCATTCAGCAGCAGGCGATCGCCAAGTGGGACGGCCACCTGCCCACCGTGATGGGAGGCAGCGGCATGCTGCCGATGATCGGCAACGTCGACGGACGCCCGGCCGGAACCGGCAAATGAGCAGGAAGGGTTCGAGGATTATCTCGCAACCGACTGATTTTATTGGCGCCCCCGGCCGGAGTTGAACCGACGACCTACCGCTTAGGAGGCGGTCGCTCTATCCACTGAGCTACGGGGGCGCCGCCGGCGGCAGTTTACAGGAGTATGCTGGCCGCGGCAGTGGGTACCGGGAGTCCTCCATGAGCACGTCCCTCAGCCTCGGCAAGCGCCGCTTTCTTCATGTCGAAGTCCGCAGCGTCCCCGCGCTGCAGTCGATCGTGTGGCTGCGCCGCGGGTGGGAAGACCTGCGGCAGATGGAGGGATCGAGCCTGGCGCACGGCGTCATCATCTCCGTGATCGGCGCGGTGCTGCTGATGCTCGGCAGCACTCATCCGTATCTCATCGCAGCCGCGGTAACCGGCTACCTGCTGGTCGGACCGATCGTGACGACGGGGGTCTGCGAGCTCTCCCGGCGGCGCGCCGCGCGCGAGCCGCGCGGCTTCGACGAGTCGCTGGCGGCCGTGACGCGCAATCCCGATGCGCTCATGCATTTCGGCGGCATCCTGGCTCTCATCGCCGTCGTCTGGTTCATCGCCTCGACGGTGCTGCTGCAATCGACCCTGGACATCCGCGTGCCGAGCCTCGCAGTCGCCCTCTGGGGCGGCGCGGGAGATTTCGCCGGCTCGCGGGAAGTGATCGCCTACTTCTCCTCCGGCGCGCTCTTCGCCATCACCGTGTTCGTGTTGTCGGTGGTCGCCGTGCCGCTCATCATCGACCGGCACGCGAGCGCGTCCGAGGCGATGTGGGCGAGCATCAAGGCGGCCGTGCGCAACATTCCGGCCATGATCGTCTGGGCTGCGATCATCGTGGCGCTCACGGCGGCCGGCTTCGCGACTCTGCTCCTCGGCATGATCGTGGTCGCCCCGCTTCTCGGGCATGCCACCTGGCACGCGTACCGGGATCTCGTGGGTTGACCGGGCCGCTCCTCGAGACGGTAGAGATCGAGACGGGGACTCATCCGACCGCATCGGTCGTGTGGCTGCACGGTGTCGGCGGGGACGGCCATCAATTCGAGCCGCTCATCGGCCAGGTGACGCGCGAAGGGCTTCCGCCGCTGCGGTTCGTGATGCCGCATGCGCCGATGCGCCGGATCACCCTCTGCAACGGTGAGCGAATGCGCGGCTGGTATGACCTGCGCAACACCGACCGTCAGCGGCAGCAGGATGAGGAGGCAATCCGCGCTTCCTTCGCAGCGGTGAATGCCCTCCTGCGGCGCGAGCGCGAGCGTGGTATTCCCTCGCATCGCATCGTGCTCGGCGGCTTCTCGCAGGGGGCCGCGATGTCGCTCTTCACCGGCCCGCGCTTCCCCGCAAAGCTGGCCGGCATCATCGCGCTCTCCGGCTATCGGCTCATCGCCTCGAGCTTCGAGACCGAGCGCCAGCCATGCAATCAGGACACGCCGATCCTCCTCGGTTACGGCACCGGCGACCCGGTCGTAGCCCTCAGCGAGGGTGAGATGGTGCGCGAGATGCTGCGCGCGGCCGGCTATGCCGTGGAATGGCACACCTACCCCATCGGCCATGAGGTATCGACGGGCGAGACGGCCGCGATCGCGGAGTTTCTCGCCCGCGTGCTCTGACGGAAGGCGGGCCGGCACGCGACCTGCTGCGGCCGAATCTCCACCGTCAGGAAACCCGGCGCCTCGCCCGGGACACTTACCGGCATGTACTTGAACGGCATCGGCACCGCGGCTCCGCCGTCCCGCTACACCAAGCTCGATTGCTGGGAGGCCTTCCGGCGCTCGGAATGGTTCGACCGCCTGAGCGGGCGCACACGCGCGCTCGCGAGAGCCGTGCTGCTCGGCGAGAACGGCATCGAGGCGCGGCGGCTCGCGGTCGACTCGCTCGCCGAGGTGTTCGCGATCGATCCCGACACACTGCACCGGCGCTTCCTGCGGACCGCTCCCGAGCTCGCCGCCCGCGCCGGGTCGGCGGCTCTCGACAACGCGGGGCTCACCGCCGCTGACATGGATGCGATCGTCGTCAGCACCTGCACGGGTTATCTCTGTCCGGGGCTCTCCGGTCACGTCGTGGAGCGGCTGGGGCTTCGCCCCAACACCCAGGCCTTCGACCTCGTCGGCCAGGGGTGCGCCGCCGCCGTGCCCAACATGCGTCTCGGTCAGGCGCTGATCGCCTCCGGCTCGGGGC
>DASZYK010000404.1:0-7865 GCA_035545455.1 Steroidobacteraceae bacterium | reverse complement strand
GGGACTATGTGATCGAGCGGGCGTTCGTCTCGCGCTGACGGGCTGCCGCGCTCCCGCCGCGGTCAGTTGAGGTCCCAGGAGACGATCAGCTTGGCGATGCGGTGATCGGATGCGGCCGTCAGCCCGAAGCCGAAGCCCGCCTCCACCGCCACCTGCCCGTCGTAGTCGAGCACCCCGAAGAGCTGGTGCGACTGCGCCTGCCCCGTGTAGAAATGCTCCAGGGGGCCGAAGTCGTCGTACTCCTCCGCCGCCACCGTCCATTTCCGCGACGCGTGCCATGCCAGGCGCGTCGAGGGCGCGAAGTCCAGCTTGCCGAAGCCTTCGTAGTCGTTGTCCAGGATGGGATTGACGATCAGATCGATCCTGCCGAGATGCCAGCCGACGATGGGCCGGATCTCCGAGGAATAGCGGTGCGGGTCCCAGTGCGGGGCGTTATAGCTGAATTCGAAGTTGATGCCGTAGAAGAACGCGTGCTCGGACGCATGCGGGCGCACGAAGAGCGCCCTGAGCTTGAAGCCGTTGACACGCACGGCGCCATTTCCCGTAACCGTGTAAAGCGGCAGGTAAAGACCCGCTTCCATCCAATCGGTCACGCCGTAGGCCCATTCCGGGACGCCGTTGAGCGAGTGCTCGGGCACGATCGCGCCCGGGAACTCGGGCAGCGTGCGGCCGCTCGGGGTGTAGTTGTCGTGCAGAGTCAGATTGAACACGCCGGGCGGGGCGATGGTCGCGTCATAGACCTGTATCTCGTCCGTTTGCGCGAGCGCCGGCCCGCAGGCGGCGACGAGCAGCACCAACGCCGCTAGCGGCGCCCACGAGCCCCCGTTCCGGCTCCCGATCCAACATTGCACTCTCAGGTCCCCTTTCCACGGCTCGAGCGATCGGCCCGTCATGCGACCGGAAAGGATGGTCGCACATCGGGAGCGGGCTGCAACAGTTGCGTTCGCTCAACGAGTCTTCAGGCAACAGCTCGATTGGCGGATATTCAGGCGGCAGCCGCCGCCGGCGCGGCGCCCGCGCGCGCGGCCAGCAGCCAGAGCGCCGCGCAGACTGCGACGGCGCCGGGCACGATCATCACCGCAGCCGCGAGCGAGGAGAGATCCGACAGCCCCCCGATGATGGAGGGGGAGAGGACATCGCCGAGGAGATGGATCGCGAGAATGCTGAGCGCCACCGCCGAGGCCCGCTCCGCCGGGCTCACGAGGTTGACGATGGCGGTGTTGATCGGACCGGTGGACATGAAGAGGAGCAGCTCGGCGGCGATGAGCGCGGGGTAGAAGACGGCCGGCGCGCCCGCGGCGAGCGCCACATAGGTGACGGGCACGGCGAGGAGCGTGATCCAGCCCGACATCCAGAGATACGCCTGCCGGGAATACCGCAGCCAGTAGTCTCCGAGCCAGCCGCCCGCGAACGTGCCGACGAAACCCGTCACCACGACGATCTCTCCGAACCCCGCCGAGGCCCTCTCCGCCGGAATGGCGCGCACCCGCTCGAGGAAGGTCGGCATCCAGAACGCCAGCCCGCCGAGCGCGAAGGTGTAAGCGGCGTAGCCCAGCACGGTGAGCACGTAGGGCCGCTGCCGCAGCAGCCGCAGGTACACGCTCCATGAGCGCTTCCCGGCGCCGTTTGCGGCATCGTGACCGGGGGTCTCGGAGGGTTCCTCATCCTGCGCGCCGCGCGGAGGATCGGGCAGCCGCAGAATCCACAGCGCCAGAAAGACTCCGGGGATGCCCGCGACGTAGAACGCCGCATGCCAGCTGAAGTGCTGGCGCATGACGCCGCCCACGATGTAGCCGAGCGCCGCCCCCACGGGAATGGCCATGTTGAAGACGGCGAAGGCGCGGCCGCGCGTGCGCCGCGCGAAGAAATCCGCGAGCAGCGAGGGCGCGATGGTCGCATACGCCGCCTCGCCGATGCCGACGACGGCGCGCGCGGCCAGCAGCTGCGCATAGTTGCGGGCCAGCCCGGAGAGCCCGGTGGCGAGACTCCAGAGGAAGACCCCGATGGCGATGGGACGAGGGCGCGAGCCGCGGTCGCCGAGCCGCCCGAAGACGGGCGCCGCCAGCATGTACACGATGAGAAAGCCGCTCATGAGCGTGCCGAGCTGGAAGTCGTCGAGGTGCATCGGCGCGCGCTTCAGGTCCGGCAGCAGCGCCGAGACCACGTAGCGGTCGAGGTAGTTGAGGAGATTGATGCCCGCGAGGACCGCGAGCGCCACGAGTCCGATGCGGCCGCCGCGCTCGCCCGCGCGGCTGTCAGGGGCCGGCCCGCCGCCCGGGATCTCCACTGACACGCTGCGGCCGCCTCAGCCCGCGTGAACCCGCAGCCGGTCGAGGTGCTGGCGCACCGCGTCGCGATAGCCTTCGCTGCTCGTCACGGTGGTGCCGCCCGCGAGCACCAGGATGAAATCGCCCCGCGGCGTGCGGCTGATCTCCCGGACATGGTTCATGTTGACGAGACAGGAGCGGCTGATGCGCAGCATGGGCTGGGACTGTAGTGTCTTTTCGGCCTGTTGCAAAGTGCTGCGCGCGTGGTAGGTCTCGCGGCCGATGATGAGCCTGACGTAATTGCGATCGGCCTCGGCGATCTCGATCTGCGCCACATCGAGCATGTACATGCGGCTGCCGGACTCGGCGAGGAGCCGGGGCCGCGCCTCGGCCATGCCCCGCTCCAGACGGGCCAGGAGGGCGGCCAGGGTCTCCTGCCTCTCCGTGGCGCTCTGCGCCTCGCTGCGGCGCCGGACGCGCTCGAGGGTGCGGCGGAAACGCTCGTCATCGAAGGGCTTGAGGAGATAGTCCACCGCGCTCACATCGAACGCATCGAGCGCGTACTGATCGTACGCGGTGACGAAGACGATGAGCGGCAGCGTGCGTGGGTCCAGCGCACGCGCCAGGGACACACCATCCAGCGCGTCCATCTGAATGTCCAGGAACAAGAGATCCGGCGGCTTCGTCCGGATTGCTTCGAGCGCCGCGCGGCTGTCGGCGTACTCGCCGACCACCCGGATATCCGGCTCGCGCGCGCAGCACTCCCGCAGCGTGCGCCGTCCCGCGGGCTCGTCATCGACGATGATCACATCGAGCATCAAAGCGGCTCCGTGGCGGCTGCGGCGACCCGGGAGGGGGCATCGGCGCGATCGAGCACATCGGTGAGCAGCGGCAGCATGATCTCGGCGCGCCACTCACCGTCATCCCCCGGCGCCGCCTGGAACGAGGCGCGCGCGCCGAACTGGATCGCCAGCCGGTCGCGCACGTTGCGCAGCCCGATCCCGCCCTCCCGCGGCGAGCGTCCGCTCGCCATGGTGTTGGTCACGCGCAGGGCAAGCGTCCCGCGCGAGACTTCGGCTGATACGCATACCTTCACGGGTCCCTGATGTCCCGCGAGCCCGTGCACCACGGCGTTCTCGATGAGCGGCTGCAGAATGAGGCTGGGCACCCATGCGGCCGGCAGCCCTTCCGGCGCCGGCACGTCGATCGTCAGCCGATCCGCGAAACGCCGCTGCTGCAGCTCGAGATAGAGGCGCGCGAACTGCATCTCATCGGCGAGGCGGGAATACTCCCGCTCGCCGGCACTCAGCAGGCGCCGCAGCAGATCGCCGAGCTGCACGATCATGGTGCGCGCCGCGGCCGGATCCCATTCGATCTGGCCGCGGATGGTGTGCAGCAGATTGAAGAGGGAATGCGGCGAGAGTTGCATCCGCAGGGCGGCCAGATGCGCGGCCGAGAGCGCCCGCTCGAGCGCCGCCGAGCGGATCTGCGAGTCGCGCAGCCGGCGATAGAAATCGAAGCCGCTCACCAGGGCGAGCGCGAATCCGTAGGTGAGCAGAAAGAGCGTCGCGGTAGCCAGCCAGGTCAGCCATTCGGAGCCGGGCTCACTCGTCATCGTCGACATGCCGGTTTGCCAGTGCTCGTGCGCCACGTCGTCGCGGACCACGGCTTCCCCGAGCCAGAGAGCCGGGCTGGCGGCGGTCGCGAATCCGAGCCCCATCAGGATCTGCAGCGGCAGGCGGCGGCCCAGGGGTTGCCATCCGATGCGCAGGGAGGCACGGATGCACGCGAGCAGCACCGGGTAGAGGAAAAGATGTTGCAGCAGACGCGCCTGCCAGCCCGCGAAGAAATGCTCGACATGCAACGCGGTGAGGTTCGCCTGCATGCTGTTCGCATAAAGCACGTTCGAGGCGGCCACATAGGCCCAGAAAGCCGTGACGATCAGCAGCGGGGGGCGGATGCGC
The DNA here is from genome assembly GCA_035545455.1 of Steroidobacteraceae bacterium. Classification (GTDB taxonomy): domain Bacteria; phylum Pseudomonadota; class Gammaproteobacteria; order Steroidobacterales; family Steroidobacteraceae; genus 13-2-20CM-66-19. The sequence continues at coordinate 3,634 of DASZYK010000404.1, read as the reverse complement.
GAGGCCATGCGCATAGAGTACGCCAACCGGCGGACCGGCGAGAGAAAGGCCGCATCGGCGGGGACGGACCCGCCGCGAGCGGGGACGAATCCGTTGCGCCGAGGTTTCACCGCGCCGGTTCATTGCCACGCGTCAGCGCCATGCGCGCGTGACCGCGAAGGATTCGGGAAAGCCGTGGATGAAGGCGCCGCCCTCACGCTCGTGCCGAGCCCGTCGATTGCGGGGACCAGTCCGTGACTCACCCGCTTACGCGAAATTCAAACCCGGTGTCTCATATGAGCGTCGAACGGAACATGCCCGCTCGAACCAACAACCGACAGGAGACATCGCCATGAGCCGCTTCCTTCAGCCCGCCGCCCGCCGGCCGCGCATCCTCACCGCCCTTGCCGCCGTGGGTGCTCTCGCGACCGCGGCCCTGCTCGCATCGCCCGCGATCGCATCGGCCGCCCAGCCCGCGGACGCTGCGCCGCAGACGGTGGTCCACTACAGCCTGCGCGAGCTCGCGACCGACCGGGGCACACGGGCGCTCTACGAGCGCATCGTGAGCGCCGCGCGCCGGGTGTGTCCCGGAAACGACTCGCGGGATCTCGCCGACTTCGCGGCGAGCCGGCAGTGCCAGCGGCAGGCCGTGACTCGTGCGATCCATCAGATCGGCAGTCCGCGTCTCGCGGCCTTGCACATGCAGGCGACCTCCCGGCGCGGCTGATCACCCGTGGACAGCGCTTTGCGCTCCGCCGTCGGCCGCGGCGGCGGAGCGTGGCGCTCCTCGGCATTACCCCGGGGTCATTTCGGGGCGCGGCGGACCGCGTAGCCATTCATCCAGATGCGCTCGATGGAGAGTGTGTCGGCGATGTTTCGCATCGGATCGCCCCTCACGAGCAGCAGATCGGCCCGATAGCCCGGAGCCACGCGCCCGCGGCGGCCGAGGTGAAAGGTCTCGGCGGGCAGCGCGGTCGCCGCATGCAGCGCCTGCGCCGGCGTGAATCCGGCGCGCACCAGGATCTGCAGCTCCTCGTGCAGCGCAACCCCGAAGCCGGTGGCCGGATTCGGTGAGTCCGTGCCGGCGAGGATCGGGACACCGGCGGCGTGCAGAGCCCGCGTGTTGGCCAGCACGTTGCGGAAGAAGCTCGGCACGGTCTTGCGGTCGGTCGCGAGCAGCGTGCTCTTCTGCGAGGCCGACAGATCCGGCGCCACGCGCGGATCGCGCGCCAGCGAGCGCGCCAGCCCCACCCCCGACACTCCGGCCCAGACATCATCCGTGCTCTCGATGAAAACGTGATGACGCCGGGCGAGCGCGATGAAGTCCGGGCCGACCACCCGGTCGGGAATCATGTGCGCCAGGCCGTCGGCCTTGCACTCGATCGCTTCCCGCGCCGCCCACTCGGCCTGGACATGTACGATGGCCATCCGGTGATCGGCGTGCGCCGCGGCGATGACGGCGCAGACCTCGCGGCGCGACAGCGTCGGCAGGGATCTCCTGGTGTGGTACTCCGAGAGATTCTCGATGAAGACCTTGATGTAGTCCGAGCCTTCCGCAACCCGGGTGTTCACGAACCTGCGGGCGTCGGCCGCGCTGTCGAGCGTAGGCACGGTCATACCGGGCGGAAGATCCTGCAGGGGCGCACCGCCCTTCACCGTCACTCCGAGACCCGCCGCCCAGAGGTCCGCGCGCAGCGTCGGCGCGAGCGACTGCCGCTGGGCCCGCCAGAGCTTGAACTCCCGGCTCAAGTCGAACATGTCGAGCACGGTCGTCACTCCGAAGCGCAACGCGTCGGCCCGCGCGCCGGGGAAAACGTGCGCATGCGAATCGATGAGGCCCGGCAGCAGTGTGCGGCCACGGCCATCGAAGATCCTGATGCCCGGTGGGATGGCCGCGCCCGGGGCGACGGCCTCTATGCGCCCGTCCCGGACCACCACGTTGGAGTGGACGAGGGTTGCATCCCCGTCGAAGACACGCACGTCCCGAATGGCGAAACTGTTGTCGGCCGCCTGCGCTCCGACGGTGGCGAGCAGCAGCAGTATCGAAATGACGGGAGCTTGGAAGCGCATGCGAATTCCCGAGTCGGCTTGCGGTCTACGGGTTTATACCCGTTGCGGCCGCCAACGCCAACACGGTACTCGACATCATCATGCTGCCGCACCCTCCTCGCCGGTTGCCCGAGGTCTCAGAGACCCGGGACGGGCCGGTCCGGCGGCTCGCCGCGGTCGCACTTCAGGCACTCGAGAGGCGTCCCCAGCATGCCGCTTCGCCCTTGGGGCGTCGTCACCCACGGGCGGCTCACCCAGGGAGGATTGTGGCGCACGTGCTGATTGTGTCCGCAGTCGAGCTCGGCCACCCAATGGCGCTCGTCGTCGCGGTGGTAACCGATGATGCTGCGCTGCACGGCGGTGGGCTCCGGGAACGTCGCAGACTATCATTGCCCGGCCGGGGCCGGTACATTGCCCGCGATGGAGATCTTCAAGGAATTCCGCATCGAGGCGGCACACCGGCTGCCCAACGTTCCGCCCGGGCACAAATGCGCACGGCTTCATGGACACTCGTTCCGCATCGCCGTGCACGTCGGCGGCCCGATCGACCGGCACCTCGGCTGGGTGTGTGATTTCGCGCAGCTCTCGGCCGCCTTCGCCCCGCTCCATGAGGCGCTCGACCACCGGTACCTCAACGACATCGCCGGGCTCGAGAACCCGACCAGCGAGCAGCTTGCGGTCTGGCTGTGGGAGCGCCTCGCGCCCACCCTGCCGGCGCTCAGCCGGATCGTCATCCATGAGACCTGCACGAGCGGCTGCGAGTACCGGGGACCCGGCGGGACGGCGCCTTGCGCCTAGCGTCGTGATAGGCTTGGGCCGTGCTGCCCCACGATCCGGGAGGGCCCATGAGAAAGCGCGCGCCGATCGCCTCGTTGCCAACCTTCACCGCGGCGATCCTCCTCCTCCTTTCCACGGCCTCTGTCAGCGCAGCAGTATCGCCGCAGTGCGATGGGGTCTCCTTCCCGCAGCAGATCGAGGCCCACGGCCAGACGCTGACACTCAATGGTCTCGGCCTGCGCAAGGCGACCCTCTTCGGCATCAAGGTCTATGTGGCCGCGCTGTACGTGGCGCACCCCACGGCCGATGCCGCGGCCATATTGAGCTCGCCCGAGCCTGTCGAGTTGGAGCTGAGATTCGTCTTCCGGGTATCCGCCAGTCAGCTGCGCGGCGCCTGGAAGGAAGGCTTCGAGAAGAGCGCGCCCGACAGGCTGCCGCAGTTGAAGGACCGCATCGCGAAGCTCGACGGCTGGATGACCGGCGTCAAGTCGGGCCAGCGCATGACGTTCCTGCGCATCCCCGGTGTCGGCATCCAGTACTCGCTGGATGGCACCGTGCAGGGCACCATCCCCGGGGATGACTTCGCCACGGCGTTTCTCGCCATCTGGCTCGGCTCCTCGCCCCCCAACCGGGAGTTGCGGGCGGGGCTCCTGGGGGGAAGCTGCACTTGAGCCGTCGGCCGCAGCAGGGGACCTGCGGTTTCGGGGACGCTGATCGAGCCGGCCACCCCTGCTCGCCGTCCCCGCCGGGACCGGGCACAGCGCCGCGCGTTCGGGTTCCAAAGCTGCGGCGGCGGTAGGTTCGGGCGTCAGAAATGCCCGCCCGCCAA
>DASZYK010000403.1:0-4366 GCA_035545455.1 Steroidobacteraceae bacterium | reverse complement strand
AGGCCATTTTCTCCCGCAACGGCAGCTCGGTGATTGCGGTGCGCCAAAGAAGCCGTCCGTCACCGATCGCCAGCTTTTCGATGTACCCGTCCGGGGAAGCCGCGTAAATGGATTTCGCGTCGGGGTCGGCCACCGGGGTCGAGTTGGTGAACTGGCGCGTGCCCGCCAGGTCGCGATAGCTCGCGGGAGTGTATTCCCATAGAACGTCGCCGCTGTCCGCATCCAGCGCCATGGTCTTTCCATAGCTCGTGGTCACGAAGATGGCGTCGTGCGAAGCGCCGCGTATGGCGGCTTCGTGCAGATAGATGGCGCTGGCGTCGACGAGGCCATCGAGCTGCACCTGACGGTGCCTGAGCTGGCGAACATTGGCGGCCGTGATCCCGGCCGGCTGGGGATTGGCGCTCGTGCTTTGCACGTCGCCGCCGAACATCGGCCAATTCTGCGCCATCGTGCCTTGCTGGGCCGCCGCAGCGACCAGGCTCAACCCCAGCAGCAGGCGGATTGCAACATGATTTCGCATGGCCGATTTATGCCGCACCCGATTGGCGCACGGCGCAGCTGCCTGCGGCGCCGTCTGACCTGACCTTCCCTGCAGTATACTGCGAGCATCGCGCACGGCCAGCATCAGTCACCATGCCGGCCTGACCGCGCAGTGATTCTCCTCAGCTCCTGCTGACGCTCGTCCACACGCCCATGGCTCGTCAGCATCCAGCCTGACGGTGAGAGCCGCGCTCAAGGAGGGATTCTGGCCCGCCACGTGCTCATACCACAGGGCGTAACTGACGGGATGGTAGGCCGATGCGGCCCCGCCCAATGCCACTTCAGCCTTTCACGGACGACGCCTGTCGGCACGCGAGCAGCATCGCGCCGACGATGCCCGCTCGCGGACCCAGTGCAGGCGCGGTGATATAGCGGTCGAAGCCACCCGCTCTCGCCTCTATCGGCAGATAGTCGTTGAGCCACTTGCGCGCCGCACTCCTGACATGCGGGAACAGGCGCCCGTCATTCATGACGCCACCACCCAGCAGAATGCGCTCGCTCGAGGTGATCAGCGCGATGGTCGCGGCGAGCTGACCGAGGTAGCCGCCGATGATCTCGAGCCCCGGATGCCCGGCCGGCCAGTCTGCCACCGTCTGTTTCCAGCGCTTCATGATCGCGGGACCGCTCGCGAGTCCTTCGAGACAATCGCCATGGTACGGACAGATTCCGTCGAATCGCGAGTCGCGCGGGTCGCGCTCGACGCGGATGTGTCCCATCTCAGGGTGGAGCAAACCTCTGAGGGTCCGCCCGCCGATGACGACACCGCCGCCGATCCCGGTCCCCACGGTAACGTAGGCCAGCGACTCGGTACCGGCTCCGGCGCCGAATTCCGCCTCGGCGAGTGCTGCCGCATTGACGTCGGTATCGATTGCGATCGGACAGCCAAAGCGCTGGAGCGGCTCCGCCAGGCTTGCCGACGACCAGCCGGCCTTGGGCGTTTGGAGCAGTCGCCCCCAGGTGTCCGACCTCGGATCGAGATCCACCGGCCCGAAAGCAGCGATCCCGATACCCGCCATCGGGCCCATCTCGTTCCGGACCCGATCGAAGAAGGCCACTACGGCTGCAAGGGTCGCAGCCGGCGTGCTCGTTGGGATCGAGGCGTGGAAGTCCGCGTTGAATTCCGCCGGGCTGGACCCTGCTGCGCAGACGAACTTCGTACCTCCCGCTTCGATCGCACCGTAGATTGGGCCGGCCATGACTCGATTCCGCCTCAGCCCGCCGCGGGGGCGAGCGGGTGCGTCTCGAGCGCCCGCGCTGCGCGCCCCGTCGCAAAGCGCCGCGGCTCGCCCTCGGCCGTGAACCGGACCACCCGGGAGCGGACCTCTTTGCGCCCGAGCAGCTCCAAGGTCCCATCGAGCGCGTCCCGGCGCGCAGCCGCGACGGGGCATCCGCATCGAATCTGGATCCTTGTCAGGTGAACTGCACGTCGCGCGGCATCAGCCATGGTCGCCACCCGGGAGGACGCGGCTTGTCATGGCAGCGAGCATAGCCGAAGCGCCCAGCTCCGGGATCCTGGAGGCGCCTCGAGCTCAGTCCCGTCCCGCCTCGGCCTCGCAGGCGAGGCGTCGCCCCCGCCAGGCCGGCGCCGTCAGGCCGTCAGGTGAATCTTCAGTGCCGCCGCATAATCGGAGTCGGGACGGAATTCCGGCAGCGTGACCTCGAGCGACGAGGCGGTCTGACGCCAGACCGTCGGCAAGCGCGTGCCGAGGAGCTCCACCCGCTCCACGCGGCCCGGCCTGCTCGGCGCATCCTTACCCAACGCCGACAGCGCCATCCGTCCATCGGGCCAGCCGAGCGCGATCGCGTAGACGATCGTCCCTGCCTTGTTGCGGGTATAGCGGATGTCTTTGGCGGACAACTGCTGCACCGTGTTGCCCTGGAAAGAGCCGCTGCGGATCGCGCTCGGCCCCTCCCCGTAGACCTTCCACGGCCGGGTCGCGTAGATCGCCTCCCCGTTCACGGCCATCCAGGCGCCGATCTTCTGCAGGATCAGCTCTTCCTTGCGATCGATCGTGCCATCGGGCTTGCCGGGGATGTTGAGGATGAACGTGCCGTTCTTGCTCACGGTATCGGCCATCCAGTGAATCGCCTCGCGCGGGTGCATGTAGCCGCCGAATTCGCCGGGCCGATCGTAAAGCGCTCGCAGGTAATGCCACTGGCCGATGCAGGTCTCGGATTGCCAGGGATGCTCGAGGAGCTCGCCGCTCAGGCCGCGCTCGATGTCCGCAACGACGGCCCCCAGCAGCCGGGGCGGAACCTGCTTGACGTTGATCACCTTGTCCGCCTTGCCGCCATGCCGCGCGGCGCTGCGGTTGTAGTAGTACGCCGCCAGGCACATCCCGGCCCACCCCAGGGGCAGGAGCGAGTTGTCGAAGTAGAGCAGGTCCGGGTCGTGCTGATCGATGAGGTCGCGCGTGCGATCGTAGAAGTTCTTCACGTAGGAGGCATCCGGCAGCGCATCCGCCGGGTGCTTCGGCCCGTAGAGCTGCTGCGGATCGTAGCCGTCCCACCACTCACCCGTGCCCTGCGCGCGCGTCAGCGCACCGTCGTACGGCACGCCGGCGTAGCGTCCCGTCTTGTCCGCCCCGTGCGCCGTCTGGAACCACCACCAGTTGCGCGCTCCGTGCACAGTGACCCCAAAGCGCAGACCGCTCTTTCTAGCCAGGGCCGCCCAGGTCCCGATCACATCGCGGCGCGGGCCGATGTTGTGGGCATTCCACGGGTGATGCGCGGAATTCCACGCGTCGAAGCCATCGTGATGATTGGCGAGGGCGAGAAAGAGCCTCGCACCCGCGCGTTGGTAGAGCTCCATGAGGCGCTCCGGCTGCCAGTCGAGCAGCGTCCACTGCGCGCAAAGGTCCTTGTAGCCGAATCGCGAAGGATGCCCGTAGTGATCGAGCTGCCAGGCGTACTGGGGTGAGCCCTGCACGTACATGTTGCGCGCGTACCAGTCGCCATCCTCCGCAACGCACTGCGGGCTCCAGTGATTCCAGATGCCGAACTTCGCATCTCGATACCAGTCGGGACACTCGTACTGCAGCAGCGAATCCCAGGTCGGCTGATAGGGCCCGCTTCCCGCGAGATCCGGGAGCGGCGCCTCCATCGGCACACCATCCCAGGAGCCTCCCGGCACCGGAAGCGCGGGCGGGTGGCCCCATTCAGTGGGACGCCACTGCGCCTCATTCAGCTTCTCCCGCGCGATGCGGCTGCCGCGAAGCGCATGGAACACGCGGCGCGCGGCCGGGGTCGCACAGAAAGCCGCGTAGCTGTCCAAGCGGCTCGCGCGCTGGAGGCCGCTCGCGGCGCGCGCGAAAGCAAAATCGAACGGAGCGGAAACCGCACCTGCGGCCGCCACGCCCCCCACGAGCTTTACGAAGCTTCGTCGTCTCATGCCGCTGGCCCCCGCAACACGGTCAAACCCGTCATCGACACGGGCAGAAGGAAGCGAGGCCGCAACGGCGAAAGCATATCGATCCACTCCTTGCCGGAGACCCGCACGCAGGTGCAGCGCCGAATTTTGGTAGCGCTATCAATGCGTGAGTATCGTCTTGGTTATTTCCGACTGTCAAGCCAGCCGTGCAGGCGAAGCGCGAAGCGCGTGATGAGCATTTGAGCCGATGGCGCCCGGTGCGAGTGATGACCGGCTGCCGCGCGCACGAGCGCACAGCCGTGACGCTGCCGCGGAGCAAGACCCATTTCGAGGACCGGATCACGCATCCTAAGTGATTCTCCGCATTACCGGCGACCTCATCCGGATACACACTTTCGCTCGTGGACCTCATCCAGACCGACATCCTGGCAAGCCCGGAATCACCGCCCGACGCGC
>DASZYK010000402.1:0-9646 GCA_035545455.1 Steroidobacteraceae bacterium | reverse complement strand
GATATCCTGCCGATGGAGCCGCTCGCGGGGGTGGAGTTCGTGCAGGGCGACTTCCGCGAGCAGGAGGTCTTCGATCGGATCCTGGCGGCGCTGCCTGAGCGGCAGGTGGACGTGGTGCTCTCGGACATGGCTCCCTCGCTGAGCGGGATCGACGCCGTCGATCAACCCAGGTCCATGTACCTGGCGGAGCTGGCGCTCGATATGGCGGGCCGGGTCTTGAAGGCCCGGGGGGATGCCCTGATCAAGGTTTTTCAAGGGGCTGGCTTTCAGGAGCTCATTCGCGATGCGCGTGGCCGTTTCGCCAAGGTGAAGCTGATCAAGCCCGCTGCCTCACGTGCCCGCAGTCCTGAAATGTATCTGCTGGCCAAGGATTTTCGCTTGGTGTAGCGTGCTCGAAGCTGGACCAGGTTCAGGAGTACACAAACTGCCGGATGCCGGCAGCGAGGCCGCATTTGAAGATGAATGATTTGACCAAGAACATCCTTCTATGGGTGGTGATTGTCTTCGTGCTGCTGCTGGTCTTCAGCCGCTACATGCCGAGCGTCAGCCAGCAGGAGGAGATCAAGTACTCCACCTTCCTGCAGGATGTGAAGGCGCATCAGGTCGAGAGCGTCGTGTTCCAGGGCGACATGCTGTACGGCGTGATGAAGGATCACACGCAGTTCAAGACCTACAACCCCGAGACCGACTACTCGGCGCTCATCGGCACGCTCGAGAAGAACGACGTCTCCATGGAGGGACGTCCGCCGAAGCAGCCGAACTTCCTTGCACAGCTGCTGCTGCAGCTCGCGCCGGCGCTGCTGCTGATCCTCGTCTTCGTGTACATGCTGCGGCAGATGCAGGGTGCCTCCGGCGGCCGGGGGGCGATGTCCTTCGGCAAGAGCCGGGCGCGCCTGCTCGGCGAGGATCAGGTGAACGTCACCTTTGCCGATGTCGCCGGCGTCGACGAGGCCAAGCAGGAAGTCTCGGAGATCGTCGACTTCCTCAAGGATCCCGGCAAGTTCCAGAAGCTCGGAGGCAAGATCCCGAAAGGCGTGCTCATGGTGGGCTCGCCCGGCACCGGCAAGACGCTGCTCGCGCGCGCGATCGCGGGCGAGGCCAAGGTTCCTTTCTTCACCATCTCCGGCTCCGACTTCGTCGAGATGTTCGTCGGCGTGGGCGCCTCGCGCGTGCGTGACATGTTCGAGCAGGCGAAGAAGCATGCTCCGTGCATCATCTTCATCGATGAGATCGACGCGGTGGGACGTCACCGTGGCGCGGGACTCGGCGGCGGCCACGACGAGCGCGAGCAGACGCTCAACCAGCTGCTGGTGGAGATGGACGGCTTCGAGGGCAACGAGGGCATCATCGTCATCGCGGCCACCAACCGTCCGGACGTGCTCGATCCGGCGCTGCTGCGGCCGGGCCGCTTCGACCGTCAGGTCGTGGTCCCGCTGCCGGACGTGCGCGGGCGCGAGCAGATCCTGCGCGTGCACATGCGGCGCGTGCCGCTGGCGGATGATGTCAAGCCGGCGCTCATTGCCCGCGGCACGCCCGGCTTCTCCGGCGCGGACCTCGCGAACCTGGTGAACGAGGCGGCGCTGTTCGCGGCGCGCGCCAACCGGCGCATCGTGGGCATGGAGGAATTCGAGCGGGCCAAGGACAAGATCATGATGGGCGCGGAGCGGCGCTCGATGGTCATGACCGAGGACGAGAAGCGCATGACGGCCTACCACGAGTCAGGCCATGCGATCGTCGGCATGACGGTGCCGGAGCACGATCCGGTCTACAAGGTGACGATCATTCCCCGCGGCCGGGCGCTCGGGGTGACGCAATTCCTGCCGGAGCAGGATCGCTACAGCATGTCCAAGCGGCGGCTGGAGAGTGCGATCGCGACGCTCTTTGGCGGGCGCATCGCGGAGGAGCTGATCTTCGGGCCGGAGTCGGTGACCACCGGCGCCTCGAACGACATCGAGCGGGCGACGGAGCTGGCGCGCAACATGGTCACCAAGTGGGGCCTGTCGGACAAGCTGGGGCCGCTCACGTACTCGGAGGAGACCGGCGAGGTGTTCCTCGGGCGCAGCGTGACGCAGCACAAGCAGGTGTCGGATGTCACGGCGCACGCCATCGATGAGGAGATCCGGCGGGTCATCGAGAGCAATTATCAGCGGGCGCGGCAGATCCTGACGAGCTCGCTGGAGAAGCTGCACATCATGGCGGATGCGCTCATCAAGTATGAGACCATCGACGAGGAGCAGCTCAAGGACATCATGGCGGGGAGGCCGCCCAAGCCGCCGGCGGGGTGGGACGATACGCTGTCGAATCGGCCGCCGCGGGCGCCTGCCGAAGGGGCTGCCGCGCCGGCGCCGGGCGGCAGTGCCATTGGACCGCCCGCGGGGCAGCACTGAGCTCGTTGGCCCGAAGCCGCCTGCGGCGCTTCGGGCGGCCAGGCGCCTGACGGGTTTCGATTTCGCGGCCGTCCGGGACCCGCCGGCGCGAGATGAGGCGTCCTGGAAAACGGAGCGGCCCTGGGCCGCTCGGTGACTTGCCTTCGCACGGCGCGAGCTCCTGATTCCTTACGGCGATGTCGGGCCTGGCCAGCTTACATTCGGTGCTTCATTGTCGTGGGCGGGTGCTCGGTCTCGAGCAGCCCGTCGTCATGGGTGTCCTGAACGTCACGCCGGACTCCTTCTCTGACGGGGGCCGCTTCGTCCGGCTGGACGATGCCGTCGAGCGCGGAGTTCAGATGGCGGAGGAGGGGGCCGCCATCATCGACATCGGAGGGGAGTCGACGCGGCCGGGCGCGCAGCCCGTGGGACTGGATGAGGAGCTGCGCCGGGTCGTTCCCGTCATTGCGCGGCTGCGCGCGCGCACTCGAGCCCTTCTTTCCGTCGATACCAGCAAGCCCGAAGTCATGCAGGCCGCTGCGACCGCCGGGGCGGCCATGATCAACGACGTGCGCGCTCTGCGGCAGCCCGGCGCGATCGAAGCCGCGGTGAGCTCGGGCTGCGCGGTCTGCCTGATGCACATGCTCGGTGAGCCGCGCACCATGCAGGACTCGCCCACCTACCAGGACGTCGTGGCGGAAGTTCGCATGTTCTTCGAGCAGCGGGTGGATGCGTGTCTCGCATCGGGTCTTGCGGCCGAGCGCATCGTCCTCGACCCCGGCTTCGGCTTCGGCAAGACCCTTGCACATAATCTCGAGCTGCTGCGCCGCCTGGGTGAGTTGTCGGTGAATGGCCTGCCCGTGCTCGCCGGCCTCTCCCGCAAGTCGATGGTGGGCTCCCTCACCGGCCGCCCGCCCGCCGAGCGTGTCCACGGCAGCGTGGCCCTCGCGGTCATTGCAGCCCTCAACGGTGCGCGTATCCTCCGGGTCCACGACGTAGCCGCGACCGTCGACGCGCTGAAGGTAGTAGCCGCCGTACAAAACCGCTAAGTTGCACCGCACGTACCCGGTGACTTGCGCGCAAAAGGGCTTTGGCGGGGGCTTGTGAAGCCCAGGGATGGCGGAACTGAGCCTCCAGGGATGAGGCGAGCGGGCGCGAGCCCGTGAGCCCGGATTCACGGCGTCCCCCGCCAAAGCCCTTTTGCGCGCAAGGCGCCGTCTCCGAACCGGTTACACGAGGATTCCCGGCCTTGCCCCGAGACAACTACTTTGACACCGATGAGCGAGCCGCGCTGGTGGAGCACCTGCCGTGACCCGACGCTACTTCGGGACCGACGGGCGAGCCGCGCTGAAGCGGCGAGCGCACGGCCAGGATGGCCGGGCCGGCTCAGCCCTTCATGGACGAATGCTGGTGGAGGACCTGCCGTGACCCGACGTTACTTCGGGACCGACGGCGTCCGAGGCCGCGTGGGCGAGCACCCCATGACGGTCGACTTCGCGCTGAACCTGGCCAGTGCCGCCGGCCGTGTCCTCGTGCCCGAGGGCGGCACCGTCCTCATCGGCAAGGACACCCGCCTGTCAGGCTACATGTTCGAGTCGGCGCTCGAGGCCGGCTTCGTCGCATCGGGCGTCAACGTGATGCTCATCGGCCCGCTGCCGACCCCAGGCATCGCCTACATGACCTGCCATTTCAACTGTGACTTCGGCGTCGTCATCAGCGCCTCGCACAATCCATACGACGACAACGGCATCAAGTTCTTCGATCGCAGCGGGGCGAAGCTCTCCGACGAGCTCGAGGAGCGCATCGAGGCCGAGCTCGCCCAACCCATCGTCACCCGCACCTCGCGCGGCCTGGGCAAAGCCATCCGCGTCGACCGCTCCCGCATCCAGTACCAGGAGTTCTGCGCCTCCACGCTGCCGGGCGGCGTGGACCTCAGCGGCCTGAAGATCGTCATCGATTGCGCCAACGGCGCCGCCTACAAAGTCGCCCCCCGCGTGCTCGCCGACCTCGGCGCCGAGATCGTGCCCATCGGCTGCTCGCCGAACGGCCGCAACATCAACGACGGCTGCGGCTCCACGGCCCCCGAGCTGCTGCAGCTCACCGTTCCAGGCGTGCGCGCGCACGTAGGGGTTGCGCTCGATGGCGACGGCGACCGCCTCGTCATGGTCGATCATCTCGGCCGCATCCTCGATGGCGATCAGCTCCTCTACATCATCGCGCAGTCCCGCTCGGGTCTCGGCGCCCTGCGTGGTCCCGTGATCGGCACCGTCATGAGCAATCTCGGCCTCGAGGTGGCGCTGCGCGAGAGCGGCATCGAGTTCCAGCGCGCCCCGGTCGGCGACCGCTACGTGCTCGGCCTCCTGCGCGAGACAGGCGGCATCCTGGGCGGTGAGACCTCCGGACACATCATCTGCCTCGACAAGACGACGACCGGTGACGGCATCGTGAGCGCCCTGCAAGTGCTCGCGGTCATGAAGCAGACGGGCCGCTCGCTCGCCGAGCTCGCCTCCGGCATGCGCAAGTTCCCGCAGGTGCTGCTCAACGTGAAGGTGGCCGCCCGCTTCGATCCGGCCGATGTTCCCGCCGTGCGCGAGGCGGTGCAGCGCATCGAGAAGCGCATGAAGGGCGAGGGGAGAGTAGTCCTGCGCCCCTCCGGCACCGAGCCTGTGATCCGGGTCATGGTCGAAGGGCGTGACGAGGGCGCCACCCGGGCCGCCGCCACCGAGCTCGCGGAGGTCGTCCGCACGGCGGCGGGGTAGCGGCATTGCACCGCCCAGCCCTCGCCGTTATCATCGCGCCCCCCGCTCAAGGCCGGGCCGTCCATCATGCGCCGCCCCATCGTTGCCGGTAACTGGAAAATGCACGGGACGCGCAGCGAGAATGCGCGCCTCATCGAGGAGATCACCTCCCGCTACCCCGCCCATCCGGCCGCGGAGTGCATCGTCTGTCCGCCGTACGTCTATCTGCAGGAAGTCGGGCGGATGTTGCGCGACTTCGCGATTTTCCTTGGCGCGCAGGATGTCTGCGCCGACGCGCAGGGAGCATTTACGGGCGAGGTCTCTGCCGCGATGCTCAAGGACGTCGGCTGCCAGTACGTCATCGTCGGGCACTCGGAGCGGCGGCTTCTCTACCGCGAGAGCGATCAGCTCGTCGCCCGCAAGTTCGCCGCCGCCCAAGCCAAGGCCCTGATGCCGATCCTCTGCCTCGGCGAGCAGCTGGCGGAGCGGGAGACCGGGCGCACCCGCGAGGTGGTCGCGCGCCAGCTCGATGCGGTCCTCGAGCTTTGCGGCGCGCCGGCGTTGGAGAGCGCCGTGATCGCGTACGAGCCGGTCTGGGCCATCGGCACCGGCCGCAACGCCTCACCGGAGCAGGCCCAGGAAGTCCACGCTTTCATCCGTGACCGCATCGCCGCCCGGGATGCTACAATTGCGGCAGCCACCCGTATTCTCTACGGCGGCAGCGTCAAGGCGGGCAATGCCGCGGAGCTCTTTGCCATGCCGGACGTCGATGGCGGCCTGATCGGCGGCGCTTCGCTCAAAGCGGATGAATTTCTGGCGATCCTGGCCGCGGCCGGGTCTCGGTAGTTTTTTATGTTGCATGCATTTCTGGTAGTCGTTCAGGTCGTCTCGGCGCTGTGCATCCTCGTGCTGGTGATGCTGCAGCGCGGCAAGGGCGCGGAGGCCGGCGCAGGTTTCGGCGCGGGCGCATCGGGCACCGTGTTCGGCGCGCGCGGCGCAACCACGGCGCTCTCGCGCGCAACGGCCATCTTCGCCGCGATATTCATGCTGAACAGCCTGGCGCTGACGTACCTCAGCACGCGCTCGCACGAGCAGACGAAGACGATTCTGGACATCGCCGGCCAGACCCAGGCGCCGGCGGCGGGTGCGAAGCAGCAGCCCAACTCCGCGCCGCGCGCGCCGGCTCCGGCTGGCTCGCCGCCGCAGCCGCAGAAGTGATCCTGCGCGAGCGCGATCCGCGACTCGACGCCCGAGACGAACGAATCGCTGGGAGCGATTCATGACGACACGCACTGCGTGTCGGCCCCGGCGGGAGCCGGGGCGAGGCCCCGGGAGCCCCTGAGACCCGCCTTCGCGAGGATGTGGGTTTCACGAGACGGCCGGGTAATGACGTTGCCGACGTGGTGGAATTGGTAGACACACTAGCTTGAGGGGCTAGCGCCGCAAGGTGTGGGAGTTCGAATCTCCCCGTCGGCACCAATGAATCGCCGGGAGCGATTTATAACGACAGGCATGTCGGCCCCGGCGAGAGCCGGGGCGAGGCCCGGGAGGGGGCCGGGTAAAACGTCTCGCGCGCTGCTACAATGGGCGGCTTCCAGCGGGAGCACGCGGCGACAAGACTCGCGCGGCCCGCGGTGGCACCCTGTGGCACCTTTTGGTTCGGGCGAGAGGCATGCTGACCAACTATCTGCCGATACTGATCTTTCTGGTCATCGCGACGGGACTCGCACTGCTGCTGCTCACGCTCGGCACCGGTATCGGTCGGTTCTTCTCCCGCAACCCGCAGGACCGCGACAAGCTCTCTCCGTACGAGTGCGGCTTCGAGGCGTTCGAGGACAGCCGCATGAAGTTCGACGTGCGCTACTACCTCGTCGCGATTCTCTTCATCGTGTTCGACCTGGAGATCGCCTTCCTCTTCCCGTGGGCTGTGGCGCTCGGGAAGATCGGCGTCGCGGGCCTGGTCGCGATGGGCGTGTTTCTCGCCATCCTCATCGTCGGTTTCGTCTACGAATGGAAGAAAGGGGCGCTGGAGTGGGATTAGATCCGGAGGGCGCCGAAGGCTTCGCGCAGCGCGGGTTTCTCACGACGCAGGTCGACAACCTGCTCAATTGGGCACGCACCGGCTCGTTGTGGCCGATGACTTTCGGACTGGCGTGCTGTGCCGTGGAGATGATGCATGCCGGCGCATCGCGGTACGACCTCGACCGCTTCGGCGTGGTCTTTCGTCCGAGCCCCCGCCAATCGGACGTGATGATCGTCGCCGGGACCCTGGTCAACAAGATGGCGCCCGCCCTGCGCAAGGTGTACGACCAGATGGCGGAGCCGCGCTGGGTGATCTCCATGGGCTCGTGCGCCAACGGCGGCGGCTATTATCACTATTCCTACTCGGTGGTGCGCGGCTGCGACCGGATCGTCCCCGTGGACGTTTACGTGCCCGGCTGTCCGCCCACGGCCGAAGCGCTGGTGTACGGCATCATCCAGCTGCAGAAATAGATCGCGCGCACCAGCACGATCGCCAGGTAGCAACCAGGCAGACATCGAGAATGGCAGAACCGACCCCCACGCCGGACGAGAAGGCCGCGGACGGCGCGAGCCCCGTTGCGTCCGAGCTGTCACGCAAGATCGAGGCGCGGTTGCAGGACGCCGTGAGCCGCCTGCCGTCGTTGCCGGTCGACGTCGCTTACGAGGTGAAGCCGGACGCGCTCCTCACGGTCTGCCGCACGCTGCGGGACTCACCGGAGCTGCGGTTCGAGATGCTGATGGACCTCGCCGGTGTCGACTACCTGCATCATGGACGCGACGAGTGGCAGACCGCCACCGCAACGCGATCGGGCTTCAGCCGGGGCAGAGTTGCGCGCGCGACCGCGCCTGATCCGGGCATGCCGGGCCGGTTCGCCGTGGTGTATCAGCTGCTCTCGATCGCCCACAACGCGCGCCTGCGGCTGTGCGTCAGGTGCCCGGAAACGCAGGAGCCCACGGTCGACTCGGTGACCGAGGTCTGGGCGAGCGCCAATTGGTTCGAGCGCGAGGCATTCGACCTTTTCGGCATCCTTTTCCGCGGTCATCCGGACCTGCGGCGCATCCTGACCGATTACGGCTTCATCGGACATCCGTTCCGCAAGGACTTCCCGCTCATCGGCAATGTCGAGGCGCAGTACGACCCGGAGAAGAAGCGCGTCGTCTACCAGCCCGTGAGCATCGTGCCGCGGGTGCTCGTGCCGAAGGTGATCCGTCACGATCATCGCTACGAGGCGGCGCTCAAAGCCCCGGAGGTGCCCCGCTGATGGCCGCGAACCCGATGAGCGAGATCCGCAACTACACCATGAACTTCGGGCCGCAGCATCCCGCGGCGCACGGTGTGCTGCGCCTCGTGCTGGAGATGGACGGCGAGGTCATTCAGAAGGCCGATCCGCACATCGGCCTGCTGCACCGGGCGACGGAGAAGCTGGCTGAATCCAAGCCCTTCAATCAGTCGATCGGCTACATGGACCGGCTGGATTACGTCTCGATGATGTGCAACGAGCACGCCTACGTGCTCGCCATCGAGCGGCTGCTCGGCATCACCCCGCCCGAGCGCGCGCAGTACATCCGCGTGATGTTCGATGAGATCACGCGCATCCTCAATCATCTCATGTGGCTCGGCGCGCACGCGCTCGACATCGGCGCCATGACGGTGTTCCTCCTCTGCTTCAAGGAGCGTGAGGAGCTGATGGACGTCTACGAGGCGGTGTCCGGCACCCGCATGCACGCCACCTACTACCGGCCGGGAGGCGTGTATCGCGACCTGCCGGATGCGATGCCGAAGTACCAGCCGTCGAAGTGGCGCTCGCAGAAGGAGGTCGACCGCCTCAACGAGGCGCGCTCGGGCACCATGCTCGACTTCATCGAGGCATTCACCGCGCGCTTCCCTCCCGCCATCGACGATTACGAGGCGCTGCTCACCGACAACCGCATCTGGAAGCAGCGCACGGTCAACATCGGCGTCGTCACGCCGGAGCGCGCGATGCAGCTCGGCTTTTCCGGCCCGATGCTGCGTGGATCCGGCATCGTGTGGGATCTGCGCAAGAAGCAGCCCTACGAGGTCTACGACCGCATGGATTTCGACATTCCCGTCGGAGTCAACGGCGACTGCTACGACCGCTACCTCGTGCGCGTGGAGGAGATGCGCCAGTCGACCCGCATCATCCGCCAGTGCGTCGACTGGCTGCGCAAGAATCCGGGACCCGCGATGATCGACGACCGCAAGGTCCGCCCGCCGCGCCGCGAGCAGATGAAGGGCGACATGGAGTCCCTCATCCATCACTTCAAGTTCTTCACCGAGGGCTACGAGGTGCCCGAGGGTGAGACGTACGCCGCGGTCGAGGCGCCGAAGGGCGAGTTCGGCATCTATCTCGTCTCCGACGGCGCCAACAAGCCGTATCGCCTCAAGTGCCGTGCCCCGGGATTCGCGCACCTCGCCGCACTGGAGGAAATGGTGCGGGGCCACATGATCGCCGATGTGGTCGCGGTGATAGGCACACAGGACATCGTCTTCGGGGAAAT
>DASZYK010000401.1:0-1825 GCA_035545455.1 Steroidobacteraceae bacterium | reverse complement strand
CTCGGCGGCGCTGGCGCAGAGACTTCGGGCGGATTCGCGGTTCGTGTCGGTCGAGAATGGGGATCAGGCCACGGCGCGGCGGGATGAGGCGTTTCTCTTCGCGCACCGCTATCTCCTCAGCAGCTCCGTGACGCCGCAGCGGTTCACGGTGGCGGGGTTGCGGGACGCCATTCAGGGCACGATCGACATGCTGGCCTCGCCGGCGGGCCTCATCGCCAAGTCGATGGTGCCGGCGGACCCGACGGGCGAGATGATGACGCTGCTCGGCGATCTCAGTCAGCGGCAGCCGCCGCGCACGTTGGATGGCGTCTGGGCGTCGAAGAACGGCAAGCGGGCTCTCCTCATCGTGCAGACGCGGGCCGCGGGGTCGGATACGGATGGCCAGGAGCAGGCCGTGGGCGCGATTCGCAGTGCGTTCGCCGCGGCGCTCGCCTCGCAGCACGTGCGGGCGTCGCTGCAGATGACCGGGCCGGGCGTGTTCGGTGTCGAGGCGCGTGCGAACATCAGGCGGGAGGTCACCCGGCTCTCGATAGTGAGCTCGGCGCTCATCCTGGCGCTGCTCATCCTCGTCTACCGGTCGATTCCGCCGCTGCTTCTCGGGCTCGTTCCGGTGGCTTCGGGCGCGCTCGCGGGCATCGCGGCGGTGGCGCTGGGGTTCGGGGTCGTCCAGGGGGTGACGCTCGGATTCGGCGTCACGCTGATCGGCGAGGGTGTCGATTACTCGATCTATCTCTTCGTGCAGTCGCGCTCGCGCGGGCGTGCCGGCTCCGCGGCTTCGCCGGCATCGGTCACCGATTGGCCGGTGGTCTGGCCGACCATCCGGCTCGGGGTGCTGACGTCGGTCTGCGGCTTCGCGGCGCTCCTGCCATCGGGGTTTCCGGGGCTGGCGCAGCTCGGGCTCTATTCGCTCACCGGAGTGTTGGCGGCCGGACTCGCCACGCGCTTCGTGCTGCCGGCCCTGCTGCCGCGCAATTTCGTGATCCGCGACCTGAGCGCGCTCGGCTTGGCGGCGCAGCGCATCCTGCGCAAGGCTTCCTCGGGCCGCGCGGCCGTCGGTCTCATCGCGATCGCCGCCGCGACGCTGCTTTACGTGCACCGCGATCGGCTCTGGGGCCACGAGCTCGCAGCGCTGAGCCCCGTCCCCGCGGCGGCGCAGCGGCTCGACGGCGAGCTGCGCGCGGATCTCGGAGCGCCGGATGTCCGCTATCTCGTCGTCGTGTCGGCGCCCGACATGCAGTCGGCGCTGCGCGCAGCCGAGGAGGTCGGCAAGGAGCTCGACGGCCTCGTGAGGGGCAATGTGCTCTCGGGCTATGAGAGCCCCGCGCTCTATCTTCCGAGCACGGCCCTGCAGCGGCAAAGGCAGCAGAGCCTGCCGCTGCCGCAGGTGCTGCGGGCGCGGCTCCAGCAGGCTCTAGTGGGGCTGCCGCTTCGAGCCTCGCGGCTGCAGCCCTTCCTCAGCGACGTCGAGGCGGCGCGCCATGCGCCGCTCCTGACACCGAAGGACCTGGCGGGCACTTCGTTCGCGCCGGTCGCCGATTCCCTGTTGGTCCGCAATGGGGATGAATGGCACGCGCTGCTGCCGCTCGACGCCCCGACCTCGGGCCCGCATGCCTTTGCAATCGACTTCGCGCGGGTGCGTCAGGCCGTATCCGCGGCGGCGCCCGCCCATGCCACGGTGTTGGATCTCAAGGGCGAGGCCGACGCGCTGTACGCGACCTATCTGCGCGAGGCCGTGCGGCTCTCGCTCGCGGGCCTGGCGGCGATCATCGTGCTGCTGCTCCTCGCCTTGCGCTCCCCGGCGCGCGTCGTCCGGATCCTGTTGCCG
>DASZYK010000400.1:0-4465 GCA_035545455.1 Steroidobacteraceae bacterium | reverse complement strand
TGCATCCCATCTGCTGGCGGCGGACGCCCGCATCACGCTCGGGCCCTCGCTCGGCAATCTGGTCCCGAGCGGCCGGAACGTCACCGTGAGTCATGCCGCCGGCGCTCGACCGGGCGCGCCGCTGGCATGCGCGTCGCGCTTCGTGCCCTTCCCGGCGCTGGCGACGGCTCCCCGCCTGGCGGTCGAAGTGCCTGCCGTCGACAGAACGCTGTATGTCGCCGCGGATGGCACCGGGGATTTCTACTCCATCCAGCGCGCGATCGACGTGGCGCCCGCGAGCGGCGCGTTGATCTCGGTCGCGCCCGGCATCTACCGCGAGGCGCTCACGATCGCGAAGCCGCATCTCGTGCTGCGAAGTCCGTACGCGGATCCCGGCAGGACCATCGTCGTGGCGCCGGCGGGCGCGGCCCCGTCAGCGACTCTCGACGTGAAGGCGGATGAATTCCTGGCCGAGAACCTGACGGTGGAGCGCAAAGCAGACGGCGCACGTGCGCAGCCTGCCGCGGGGCCGCGGGGGGTGGCGCTCGAGGTCAGCGGCGACCGCGACGTTTTCCACAACGTACGGGTGCTCGGAGACACCTTTTTTGCCACCCGCGCTGCGCACGCAGCGGGCGACGATACGTCGCGTCGCCCCCCGCCGCCTGCGGCGCGGATGCACTGATCGGGCGCCGCCACGCGGTCGATTCCGGTGCACGAGGCAGACGAGACGCCCGACACGGCCGCCGTGCGGCAAAGCGTGGCGGAGCGTTTCGTCGAGGCGCGCCTCTTGGGGCGCGCACTTCGGGAGTATCCGGGCCCGCTGCCGGTCACGCTCGCCGAAGCGTACGCCCGGCAGGATGCCGCCATCAGCCTGTGGCCTGACGTGATCGCGGGCTGGAAGGTAGGGGCCATAGCCGATCCGTGGGCCGCACGCGTCGGCGAGTCCCGCCTGCTGGGCCCGATATTCCGCCGCCACGTCCGGCATGCCGGGGCCGAGGCCGTCACCCTGCTGCCGGTCATTCCGGGCGGATTCGCGGCTGTCGAGGCGGAATATGTTTTCGTGCTGGGTGCCTGCGCGCCGCCGTCGCAGCGGGAGTGGACCTCCGCGCGGGCTGCCGATCTGGTGGCGGAGCTCAGGGTCGGGATCGAGCTCGCCGGCAGCCCGCTCGCGACGATCAATGACCTGGGGCCGGCGGTGGTTGTCTCGGACTTCGGCAACAACGCGGGGCTCATGCTCGGTCCGCCGATCGCGGACTGGCGCTCGCGGCCGCTCGAGTGCCTGACGTGCGAGACGCTGGTGAATGGCCGCCGCGCCGGGCGCGGCAGCGCCGCCTCGATCGCGGGCGGCCCGCTTGCGGCTCTGACCTTTGCGCTCGCCTGTTGCGCGCGCCGCGGCCGCGGGCTGAAGGCCGGCGATCTGGTCTCCACGGGGGCCTGCACCGGCATCCACACCGTCCGCGCAGGCGACGAGGCGCGCGCGCTCTTCGCGGACGCGGGCGAACTGCGCTGCCTGATGGTGTCGGCGACGCCTGCCGGGTGCCGCGCGCCGTGAGACGCGCTATCGGGCGGGCTTGCGGGTGCCAGAAGATCTTGCTAAGTTAGTTGCTACCGGTGTCACACGGTGTACCTGCAGACACATACGCCCAAAAAGCTGGCCGCAGGTGCCACCGGTATCATCCGACCGCCATACGCGACGGAGGGGGGAAAATGAAGATCGATCATCGCTCGAATGGCTCCGCCGGCCTGGTGCGCAGCGCCGTGGCGGCAATCCTCGCACTCGGCATCGCGCACGCGGCGAGTGCTCGCACTGCGCAGGCCAGCGGCACCAGCTCGTCCGATGAGCGAGTCGCCTCCGCCGCGGACGCGCAGAGCACTGCGCGGTCCGCCACCGCCGATCCGGCGGCCTCGCCGGCGCAATTGCAGGAGGTCGTAGTCACCGGCTATCGCAGCAGTCTCGCGCAGGCGATCAACATCAAGCGCGACATGAGCGTCGAGGCGGACACGATCCTCGCCGAGGACATCGGCAAGTTTCCCGACCAGAATCTGGCGGAGTCGCTGCAACGGATTCCGGGCGTCGCGATCACCCGCGAGCAGGGCGAAGGCCGGCAGATCACGGTGCGCGGCCTCGGCCCGCAGTTCACCCGCGTGCGCATCAACGGAATGGAGACGCTGACGACCACGGGCGGCCCGGACAACGAGGGCGGCGTGAACCGTACGCGCGCCTTCGACTTCAACATCTTCTCCTCGGACCTGTTCAACTCGCTGACGATCCGCAAGACCGCCGAGGCCGATGTCGACGAGGGCTCCCTCGGGGCCACGGTGGATCTGAGCACCGCGCATCCCCTGGACTACCGCCGCTTCGTCTTCATCACCCAGGCGAAGGGAAACTACAACGATCTGTCCGGCACCGTCGGGCCGCAGCTGTCGGCGCTGCTCTCGAATACCTTCGACGACGGGAAGCTCGGCGCGCTCGTCTCGGTGGCATGGAGCAAGCGCAATTACCTCGATACCGGCGCCAGCACCGTCCGCTGGGATCAGGCGCAGTACCTCAAGACGGGCACCAATCCTTATGGCGCATCGCCTTACGGCTTCGCGTCCGTGCTCGGCACGCCCTGCATCGGCACCGCGGCCACCCTTCCCGCCGCATGCCAGACCGCGGACTCGGCGCTGCATCCGCGCTTCCCGCGCTATGACTACTTCCGCGACGCCGAGAGCCGGCTCGGAATCACCGGCTCCCTGCAGTGGAAGCCGAATGATGCCAACCTGCTGACTCTCGACGTGCTGCACTCGTACTACCACGAGACCCGCGAGGAGCAGTACCTTGAGGCCCCCGGGATGTCCGGCCAGGGCAAGTGCACCAATCCGGCCACGACCGTCAGCGTGGGCTGCATCTCGGTGCTGTCGGACACGATCGACAGCCGGGGCGTGATGACCGCCGGCAGCTTCAGCGGTGTCGATACGCGCGTCGAGGACCGATTCGACAGCCTGCACACCAATTTCAATCAGGTGACGCTCAACGGCCGTCACGAGCTGACCGACAAGTGGAGCCTGGACGAGCTCGTCGGCTATTCGGAATCCCGCTTCGCGAATCCCGTGCAGACGACCCTCGGCTGGGACCAGTACGGCCGGACGTTCAGCTACGACTTCGCCAGCCGGATACCCTCGCTCGACTTCGGCTCGGAGAACGTCGGCGCGACGGGCCCGTGGCTGCTGACGGAAGTGCGCCTGCGGCCCCAGACCACGATCAACAAGTTCAAGAACGTGGAGCTCAACGTTCACTTCACGCCGAACGATGCCGTGAGCTTCCTCGGCGGCGTGCAGTTCAAGCAGTACGACTTCCAGACGACCTCGATGCGGCTGGTGAACGGCGAATCCGTGAACTCCAAGAACGTCTACGCGGGCCTGCAGAGCGTGCCGATCGGCAGCTACGCGCAGACAGTCGATTATGCCGGCAACGCGGGTGTGGACCTGCCGCCCAACAGCACCACCACGTGGGCGACGCCCAGCGTGGCGCTCGCGGAGAATGCGCTCGGGCTCTATTCGAACGGCAGCCTCTTCGGGCTGAGCACCAAGGGCGATCTCGGCAACAATGTGGATGTGCGCGAGCGCGATTACGGCGCCTACCTGCAGATGGACTGGGATGCCCGCCTGCTCGCGCGCGAGCTGCGCGGCAACCTGGGCGTACGGGTGGTCAGGACCAGCCAGTGGTCGCAGGGATACTCCTCTACGCTGCTGCCCATCACCGCCAACCGCAGCTACGACAACGTGCTGCCGGCGTTCAACCTCGCCTGGTCGCTGCGGCCCGATCTTCTCCTTCGATTTGCGTACTCCCGGGACATGTCGCGGCCGAACCTCACGGACGTCGCGGCCAGCACCAGCGTGACCGTCTCCGGCACGCAGTTCAACGTGAAGACCGGCAATCCCGACATCGATCCGTTCCTGGCGAACGCCTACGATCTGTCGCTGGAATGGTATCCGGCGCCCGGTACGCTGGTGTCGGTCGCTCCGTTCCACAAGGACGTGCTGAGCTTCGTGTCTGCCGAGACCATCGACACCGTGTTCCACGGCAACCCGTTCGGCGTACCCGACTCCCTCGCCGTGTCCGCCTGCGGCTCCACTCCGGGCTGCGGGCCGGATGCGACCTGGGCATTCTCGGTGCCGGTCAATTCGCCGGGCGGCAACATAGACGGCGTGGAGCTCAACTACCAGCAGCCCTTCCGCTTCCTGCCGGGCCTGCTGCGCAACCTCGGCGTGCAGATGAACTACACGTACGTCACCTCCAAAGTGAAGTACAAGACGGGCACGGATACGTTCGTGACGGGGCAGCTCACGGGACTCTCGAAGAACACCGCCGGCGCGACGTTGTACTACGAGGATCCGAAGTGGAGCGTCCGTGTCTCCGGCGCGTACCGCAGCGCTTATCTGATCCGGGTTCCCGGGCAGGAGAAGGGCACCGATGCCGATGGCTATGACGCGACGTTCAATC
>DASZYK010000399.1:0-4989 GCA_035545455.1 Steroidobacteraceae bacterium | reverse complement strand
ACGCATTGCGAATCGGCAGGTGGGAGAAAAGCCGATGCCCATGCCGGCAAGAGGCGCGCTACCTCGCCGGCCAGACCGTCGCGGTCGCGCCCTCACGGCGCAGCAGCAGGCCTCTCTGCCGACTCGATCGCGCCGGCGGCCGCCTGGCTGGAGGCGGCTGCCAGGACGGTCCCGTCCGCTTGCTGCAGAATGACGGCGAACCTCCTTCCCGCGGGCCGATGGACATCGAGCCGCAGCTCTTGGCCGCGCCAGTCGCCCAGTCTGGTGATGCTCCTGACGACGTTGACTTCGCTGACCGTCGCGCCGGCATTCTCGCCTCCCTGGACGCTGGTCCTGTGCGCCGCGTCGAAGCCGAACAACCAGACCTCGCCCGGCCCGTGGCCGGAGCCGATCGTCACGGTGAGCCGCTCCGCGCCGGCGTGGATGGCGGCGGGGATGACCGGCTCCCCGGCAATCCGCTCCTTCGCGCGCGCGACGGCGGCGGCCATCACGCGGGCGTTCGATCCGATGAAGTGCTCGCCGCCATCGACCACCGCCTCGGGTGTGTAGACTTCCGCATCGCGCCGCTGCGCGGCGTATGCATTCTGCAGCTGGTCGGCGCCCCGCAGAGAGTACGGGTCGGTCCAGGAATGATCGTTCCAGTAGGTCACGTGCAGGTCCAGCGCGAGAACGTCGGGATCCTGCTCGCTGAGGCGGCCGAGGAGCGCATCCGCCGAAGGACAATCCGAGCACCCCAATGAGGTGAAGAGCTGCACGACGACCGGCCGCTCCACCGCGAGAGCCGGCGCCGTGACGAGCGCGAGCAGCGCCAGCACGGCCAATCTACTCATCTCGCTCTCCGTTACGGCACTGACGCGCCGCGCAGGCGGCCGGGAGCACCGGCCGCCTCCAGGGGCGGCTTTCGCACTTCACGCATTGACCTTCAGCATCAGTCACTCGCTGATCGCGACACCGTTGAAACCGGGCACCCCGACCGGATTCGACGTGGCTCGCAGCGTCAGGTCGCCATACGGGTCGATGGCGAACACCGCCACATAGCCGCTGCCATTCGCGGAGTAGATGACCGCCAGCCATTTACGATCCTTCGACACCGTGAGGTCGGTGGGCACGCCCGGCAGTGGCACGGACTTGTAGAAAGTGCCGCCTTCGCCGTCGCTGAAGAAGATGGAAATCGCCTGGCCGGGGCTGTTGCCGGTATACCAGACGCTCCCGGGACCCTTGGCCACCCAGCATGGCGCATTGGCGGGAAACGCAGGCGTGGGCCCGGCGATCGGATGAACGTTCCGCTCTGCGTCGACGATCGCGAAACTGTCGGGGCTGTGGGCCGGAGTGAAGCCGAGAACATCGCCCCAGAATGCGGCGCCGAGCGGCGTGTCATGGGCGTTGCCCGGCAGCGCGACCGAAGCGACCGAGCCGCTGAGCGCACCCCGGCGCGTGAGGCCGACTTGCTCGACCGCGCCGGAGGTGAACGTGACGGCGCCCCAGCTCTTGCCCACCGCGACCTGCGCGGCCGACGCATCGGCGAGGTGAACCACCGCGCCGTCCGGCAAGCCCGAAGGCCAGAGGTGGCTTTCCAGACAGTTCGAGCCCACCACGAAGAGCCGCTCGCCGGTCAGCGCCACGGAATCGGGCTTCACACAGCCGGAGGCG
This sequence comes from Steroidobacteraceae bacterium, assembly GCA_035545455.1. Lineage (GTDB taxonomy): Bacteria > Pseudomonadota > Gammaproteobacteria > Steroidobacterales > Steroidobacteraceae > 13-2-20CM-66-19. Next base: position 3,339 of record DASZYK010000399.1, on the reverse strand, counting down.
AGCCTGATCCGGTCCCTGACCTGGATGAAGTCTCCATCCCTCACGAGCTCACTGACAGTGCTCGAGTCATGATTCGCCACGGCGCCGAAGTCGCCTTTCATCTGCAGAATGCCGGCATTGTTGCTCGCGCCGCCGCGGCCGCCCGTGGGCAGCGTCTGCACCAGGGAGAGCGCAGGCGCGGAGCCGGTTTCCAACTGGTATACCAGGACCTGGTTGGCGCCCGGGTCGTTCGTGCTCGTGAGCACGAGCACGCCGCGGCCGCGGTCGCCCGCAACGGCCATGCCGGCCAGGAGGAGGGAGGCGGCGGCGGTCATTCCGGCACGCCAGACGGTGGCTCGGGTGAGGCTTGGGACTCGCATGGGGTTCTCCGTTCTTGATTCGTCAGGGGGTCGGAAGTCAGACAGTCGGCTCGATTGCGCGGCGCGGCGTGACACCGAGCCGGCGCAGCAGCATCGAATCGAGGGCGAAGGGCCCGCTGCCGCCCAGCACGAGCGCCGCGAGACTCGCGAGGTAGAGAAGGTCCGTCTCGTATCCCGGCTGCCCGAAATGCGCGCCTGCCGGCGTGACGGCGAGCAGCTTGATCGAGCTGAACCCGTTGGGAAGATGCACGGTGAAAGTCGCGACCAGGAGCACGATCGCCATGGGCACGCTGACCAGCGGCACGAAGGCGCCCGCCAGCACCGCGAGTCCGCCGACGAGCTCCGTCAGGATGGTCGCCCAGGCGAGAAACGGCGCGGCCGGCATGTGCAGGGCGTGCAGGATTGCGGTGAACGCTTCGGGACCGCGCGCGAGCTTGGCGAAGCCGTGCTCCATGAATCCGCCGCCGACGATGAGCCGCGGAGGCAGCGCCCACCACGCTTTCCGCGCCGGGGCAGGCGGGCGCGCACAGAGCTCGAGCAGCGTCTTCATACCAGCCTACTTCGCAGCCGGCCCGCGCCTGTTACACGGGGATGCCTGCCGTCGTTTGTGGTTTGCGGAGCGGCCGCGTTAGAATCTCGCGGGCCGCGCCCCGCGAGCGAGTCGACCCGCCAGTGCTGCATCAGGATGAAACCGAAGAGCGCCTCCGGCCGCTCATGATCCGCAGCCTGGAGGGAGACCCGGACGCGCATCGTCAGCTCCTCGGTGTTCTCGGCCGGTTTCTGCGCGGATACTTCGCCCGGCGGGTCGGCACCGCCACCGCCGAAGTCGAGGATCTCGTCCAGGAGACACTCCTTGCCGTGCATTTGAAGCGCGACAGCTACGACCGGTCTCTGCCCTTCACGCCCTGGGCGTATGCCCTCGCACGCTACAAGCTCATCGACCATCTGCGCCGCCGCAACCGGTCGATTCAGGTTCCGCTGGAGGATGCCGGCGCCCTCTTCGCCGCCGACGATCCCGAGGAAGGCGCGCTGCGCACGGATCTCGACCGGTTGCTGCAACGTTTGCCCGACCGGCAACGAAGTCTGATCGAGGACGTCAAGCTGCAGGGCCTCTCCGTCGAGGAAGCTGCCCGAAAGCGCGGCGTCAGCGCCGTGTCGGCGCGCGTCATGCTGCATCGAAGCCTCAAATGGCTGAATCAGGCTCTACGCGATGAGAACGGCTGAACTCATAGAGCTCCTCGCGCGCGACGTGAGGACGACTCCGCCGGGAGTCGTGGACAGACGGCTGCTGGCGGCACTGGCCGCTGGCGGCCTCCTGACTTTCGCCGTCGTGGCTCTGGGACTGCGCTGTCAGCCGCTGCTGGCCGCGGCGCAGCAGCCATGGTTCTGGATGAAGGCCGCCTACACCGGCCTCCTCACCATCGCCGGCGCGATCATCGTCAGGCGCCTCTCGGTGCCGGGATCGAGACTCGGCGCGGCGCCGCTGGCCGCGGCGCTGGTCGTCCTGGTCATGCTCGCGCTGGCGGCTTACCAGATCCTTGCCGCGGCGCCGGCCGCGCGCCTGGCCCTGTGGCTGGGCCACACCTGGAAGGTGTGCTCACCGCTCATCCTGTTGCTCGCGTTGCCGATCTACGCCTGCCTGATCGCGGCGATTCGCAGGCTGGCGCCCACCCGCCCGGCGCTCACCGGCGCCGCAGCGGGCTTCGCGGCCGGCGCGCTCGCCGCGGCACTTTATGGACTGCATTGTCCGGAGCAGGCGGCCGCCTTCGTCGTCACGTGGTATACGCTCGGAATCGCCGCCGCAACGCTCGTAGGCGCCGCCACCGGAGGGCGGCTGCTGCGCTGGTGAGCCCGATCTCGCCGCACTCCCTGTAACACCTCGCCCGCCACGGCGAATTAGCCTGCGAGTGGGCCGTGGACGCCTCGGCCCTCGCGAGGTCCGAGGTGTGAAGATGCTGACCCCAACCGCCGAAGCCATATCCGCGACCGCGCGCAGCGCCGACCGGCCCCGGCGGGAAGTCATTCACCGGCACGCCTGGCCGGTGCGGCTGACCCACTGGGTCAATGCCCTGACGATCTTCATCATGATCGGCAGCGGTCTCAACATCTTCAACGCGCACCCGCGGCTCTACTGGGGACAGGCGGGAGCCGACTTCGACAAGCCGTTCCTCGCGCTCGAGGCGGTCGACACGCCCGCGGGAGTGCGCGGACGCACGCTCATCGGCTCTCTCGAGCTCGACACCCCGGGCGTGGTGGGCGCATGGCCTTCCTGGATCACCATACCGAGCTATACGGATCTGGCCGATGCCCGGCACTGGCATTTCTTCTTCGCCTGGGTCCTGGTCGCCAACGGTGCAATCTATCTGGCGTGGAGCCTCGCCAGCCGGCACGTCCAGCGGGACCTGTGGCCGAACGCGGCCGATTTGCGCGCCGTCCCGCGCTCGATCCTCGATCACATCAGGCTGAGACACCCGCGGGGCGAGGCGGCAAAACGCTACAACGTGCTGCAGCGGCTCGCCTATCTCGGTCTCATCACCCTGCTGGCGGGCATGGTCGTGACGGGGCTGTGCATGTCGCCGGGCTTCGATGCGTTCGCGCCCTGGCTCGTGGGCGCGCTGGGCGGGCGCCAGACGGCGCGCACCCTGCACTTCCTCTTCGCCTTCTCGATCGTCCTCTTCATCGCGGTCCATCTCATCGAAGTCGTGCTCGCGGGACCGATCAACGAGGTGCGCTCGATGATCACCGGCAGCTATGCCGTCCCGGCGGAGCACGACTGAGATGGCGATCATCACGCGGCGTCAGGCGCTGATCGGCGGCCTGGCAGGCAGCGGTCTGCTGCTCGGCGGCTGCAGCAGGATCTTCCGGGCCGACGCCCTGACCGAGAGCGCGAGCTTCCAGCGCGTGCTCGCGGCCGCGCAGCGCTGGACGCGCTCCACGCAGCGGCTCCTGCTCTCCGGGGGCGAGCTGGCGCGGGAATACG
>DASZYK010000398.1:0-3977 GCA_035545455.1 Steroidobacteraceae bacterium | reverse complement strand
TGCACGTCATCGAGCAGACCCACGATGCGGCGGCTGCTCACCTGGGCGCCGAAGAACTGCGCCGCGAGATCCGGAATCTGGTGCGCCTCGTCGAGGATGATGGCATCGGCCGCGCCGAGCAGGTCGCCGAATCCGTCCTCCTTCAGCGCGAGGTCCGCGAGCAGCAGGTGATGGTTGACGATGACGATGTCGGCGTCGAGCGCCTGTCGCCTCGCGGCTGCGACATGACAGCCCGCGAACTGCGGACAGCGTGCGCCGAGACAATTGTCGCGTGTCGAGGTGACCTGCGCCCACACCGGGTGGGAATCGGCGAGCCCGGAGACTTCCGCGAGATCGCCACTGCGCGTGGTCCGCGACCAGTCGCGGATGCGGTCGAGCATGTCGTCCCGTCCGGGGCCCGCGGCCTGATCCAGGCGGTGACGGCAGAGGTAATTGCTGCGGCCCTTGAGCAGGGCGACCTTGGCCGGGCGGCCCAGGGCCGCGCCGACGAGCGGCAGGTCCTTGGCATGGAGTTGGTCCTGGAGCGTGCGGGTGCCCGTCGAGACGAGCACCCGCGCGCCGCAAAGGAGCGCGGGCACGAGATATGCGAACGTCTTGCCCGTGCCGGTGCCCGCCTCCACCGTCAGGACCTCGCGCCGTGCCAGGGCGGCCGCGACCCGCTCGGCCATCTGGACCTGTTGACGGCGGACGTTGAAGCCCGGCAGCGCGCGCTGCAGAGGCCCTCCCTCCCCGAAGATGTCCTCGAGCTCCAACATAAAGCGATGATGAGGCGCCGCGGCCGCGCGGCCGGATTCCTGAATTTCCTGCAAGGTTCTGCGGTGTGCGATTATGGAACAGAACAGAGGGTTTTATCGTACTTTATGAGGGCGCGCGGGAGGCGCGGATATACTGGGGCGAACACCCCGCCCGCGGTGAACGGCTTCGGTGAAGGCCGGGCCGCCTAGAACACGAGGACCCGAGGATGGCCACTGCTGCACCCCTGCCGATTCCGCTGTCCCAACTCTCGCGTGCGGTATCCGACTGGGTGGATTCGGTCCGCGGCCTCACACAGCCCGCCGCGGTGCGCTGGTGCGAGGGCACGGACGCGGAGATGCGCGAGATCACCTCGAACCTGCTGCGCGACGGCGAGCTCATCAAGCTCAACGCGGAGCAGTTCCCGGGATGCCACCTCTACCGCTCGGACCCGAGCGACGTCGCCCGCGTCGAGCACCTGACCTACATCTGCACCCGCTCCCGGGAGGATGCCGGTCCCAACAACAACTGGATGGACCCCGAGCAGGCTCACGCCAGGATGCGCGAGCTGTTCTCGGGCTGCATGCGGGGACGGACGCTCTACGTCTTGCCGTACTGCATGGGCCCCATCGGTTCGGAGCTTTCGCGCTGCGGAGTCGAGATCACTGACAGCGCGTACGTCGCTCTCAGCATGATGATCATGACGCGGGTCGGCCGCGCGGCCCTGGAGCGCATCGCGAACGACGGCAAGTTCGTCCGCGGCCTGCACTCGATCGGCGACCTCGATCCCAACCGGCGCTTCATCATCCATTTCCCGGAGGAGCTCTCCATCGAGAGCTTCGGCTCCGGCTACGGCGGCAACGCGCTTCTCGGCAAGAAGTGTCACGCGCTGCGCATCGCGAGCTGGCAGGCGCGCTCCGAGGGCTGGCTGGCCGAGCACATGCTCATCGTCGGCCTCGAGAGCCCCCGGGGAGAGACCCACTACATCGCCTGCGCATTCCCCTCGGCCTGCGGCAAGACCAACCTCGCGATGCTGATCCCGCCGGCATCGCTTCCGGGCTGGAAGGTCTTCACGGTGGGCGACGACATCGCCTGGCTGCACCCGGGCGCCGACGGAAGGCTGTGGGCCATCAATCCCGAGGCGGGCTACTTCGGTGTCGTCCCCGGAACCAACCCCGAGACGAACCGCAACGCGTACGAGATGATCCGGCGCGACACGCTCTTCACCAACGTCGCGCTCACCGCGGATGGCCAGCCCTGGTGGGAAGGCCTGTCGGCCGGCGCTCCCGTCGCCGACTGGAAGGGGCGGCCGTACGATCCGTCCAACGGGCCGGCCGCGCATCCCAACTCGCGCTTCACGGTATCCGCCAAACGCAATCCGAGCTACTCGCCGCGCGCGGAGGATCCGCGCGGAGTGCCGATCTCCGCGCTCGTCTTCGGCGGCCGGCGGCGCGAGGTGGCGCCCCTCGTCTACGAGGCGCGCAACTGGCCGCACGGCGTGCTGGTCGGGGCGTCCGTCGCCTCGGAGACGACCGCCGCAGCCACCGGCCAGGTCGGCGTGGTCCGCCGCGACCCGATGGCCATGCAACCCTTCTGCGGCTACAACTTCGCCGACTACTGGCGGCACTGGCTCGACGTCGGCGCCGGGCTCTCGCGGGCACCGAAGATCTTCCACGTCAACTGGTTCCGGCGCGACGCGCAGGGGAAATTCCTCTGGCCGGGCTTCGGCGACAACCTGCGCGTGCTGGCGTGGATGCTCGATCGCTGCAGCGGACGGGTCGGCGCGGCGGAGTCCGGCATCGGGCTGCTGCCCCGACCCGAGGACCTGGATACGCAGGGGCTGCGCCTCGACGAGGAGTCGCTGCGCGCGCTGCTGACGGTGGATCCGGCGCTGTGGCGCAAGGAAGTCGCGGATATCCGCGCCTACCTGCAGACGTACGGTTCGCGGCTGCCGTCCGAGATGCTCGCGGAGCTCGCCGCGACGGAGAGTCGGCTCGGCTAGACCGCTTCGCAGGTGAAGCGGATGGTCTGCGCCGAATCGGCCTCCGGCAGACGCCCGAGGCCGATCATCCCCTCGCCCTTCAGCTGCAGGCTGTCGCGGCGCACGAAGGACTCCTCCCCGCCCAGGGTCTGCACGAAGGTGCCATTGGTGCTCTGATCGATCAGCACCAGCTTGTTGCGGCTGAGCTCGATGCGCGCGTGCAGCCGCGAGATGAGATTGCCTTTGACGACGAGGTCATTGTCCTCGGCGCGCCCGATGGTGACGCTCGGGTGGTGCTCGTCCACCACCACTTCCCGGTCGAGCCAGCGCAGACGCAGGCGCGCGGTGCCCGCCTGGCGCCCCTTGAGCGCGATCGCGGGCACCATGCTGGTCACGTCTTCCGTCTGCCAGAGCACCTCGTAGAGCGGCACCTCGTTGCCCTGCCCCTTGATGGGGGCGGTGTCGATCAGACGGCAGGCCGCCCGCCATTCCGGCGAGAGGTGGTCCACGGTGGCCGCCGTGGTGATGATCTGACCCGCCTTGGCCTGGCTGGTCATGCGATTGGCGGTGTGCACCGTGGAGCCGAAGACATCGCGGCTCTCCAGCACGACCGGCCCGAAATGGCAGCCGATCCGGATCGCCACCGGCTGGCCGTCGACCTTGAGCTGGGCGTGACTCGAGATCTGCTGCTGCATCTGCGCCGCGGCGTTCAATGCCTCATCCGCGCTCGGGAAGGTGGCCATGACCTCATCACCCATGGTCTTGATCACCGTGCCGTGACGCTGCTCGGTGGCACCCCTCATGACGTCGATGCAGATCGACACCATGTCGCGCGCGCGCAGGTCGCCCATCAGCTCGTACAGCCGGGTCGAGCCGACCACGTCGGCGAACAGTATGGCGAGTTCGATATCCTTGCCCATGTCAGAGTGCGCAGCCGGCCGCCCACCCTTGCAAGCCCCTGGACGGCAAGGCGACGACGTAGGAGGGGCATAATACCAGAGAGGCTTTGCGCCGCTACCGATTAGCCCGCGCTGCCGTCCGCCGCCCGCGCCTCGCGCCAGGTCTGCCGTGCCGCCTGAGCGGCCGCGGCCGCTTCCCGCAGCAGCTCCGGGCCGGCACCCGCGGCCCGGGCGCCCTCGCTGAGGAGGCGGCGGTAGTCCCTGGCGCCCGGCTCGCCGGCATAGAGCCCCAGCATGTGCCGGGTGATTGCCGAGAGGCGATCGCCTTGCTCGATCTGCCGCTGCGCGTACCGCGCCATGCGCTC
>DASZYK010000397.1:0-2163 GCA_035545455.1 Steroidobacteraceae bacterium | reverse complement strand
ACACCGTCTCCGGCTCCACCGCCCAGGGCGGCTCGTTCGGCGGTCCCGGGCCGGTCGTGCGCGCGGGCTACGTGGTCGTCGGCTCAGGCTACGGGCTCTACTTCCACATGCCCGGCAACGTGCTGCTCGCCTTCGCCGCGGGCAAACGCTGAGGCAGGCCTCAGGCGATCCAGTCGAAGAGCTGCAGGTCCATCTCCTGCGCGAGGGTCGCGAGGATCGGCGGCACGAGCCGGTCGTGAAAGGGCGAGGCCTGATGGACCTGGAACGCCCGCTCGTCCTTGAAGCGGCCGTAGACGACGTATGTCGAGGGGCGGGTACGGTGCCGGATGACATCGTATACGAGGGTGTCGGGCTCGCTCTCGTGAGTGAGCTGCGAGAGCTCGCGCTGCAGGCTCTCGAACCGGCTCTCCATGCCCGGCTTGACGACGAGGGTGGCGATGAAGGTCGTGGACATGGGCTTCCTCACGAGTTGCCGAGACCGAGCTCGGCGATGAGCTGGTCGCGCAGGCGGAACTTCTGGATCTTGCTGGTCGACATGGGCCACTCGGTGACGAAGCGCACGTGGCGCGGCACCTTGAAGCTCGCGATCTCGCGCCGGCAGAACTCGATCAGCTCCTCCACCGTGACGGGAACGCTCGCGTGGCATTCGACGAAGGCGGCCGCGACCTCCACGAGGCGCACGTCGGGCACGCCCACGACCTGCGCGAGCTTCACCGCCGGGTGGCGCTGCAGACAGGTCTCGATCTCCGCCGCCGCGACGTTCTCGCCGCCGACCTTGAGCATGTCCTTGAGGCGCCCGTGGAACATCACCGTGCCCGCCGCATCGAGGGAGCCGATGTCGCCGGTGTGGAACCAGCCCTCGGCGTCGAGCGCCTGCGCGGTCTTCTCCGGATCCTTGTAGTAGCCCTCGAGCGTGCTGTAGCCGCGCACGAGGACCTCGCCCCGGGCGCCCGTCGGCGCGTCGAGGCCGGTCGCGGGGTCGAGTATCCGCAGCTCGAGTCCCGGCAGCGGCCGGCCGAGCCGAGTGATGCGCTCCTCGAGCGGATCGTCCAGCCGGCTCGTCGTCACGGTGCCGGCGGTCTCCGTCATGCCGAAGGTGCCGACATAGATCGCGTCCGGGATCGCCTTCAGCATCGCGTCCGCGATGGCGCGCGGCTGCACCGCGAAGTTGGAATTCATCAGGCGGACGCGCGAGAGATCCGTCCGCGGGAAATCGGGATGGTGGATGAGATCGGACATTATGGTGACGAAGCACGGATAGGTGGCCGTCACCCGCTCGCCTTCGAGCATCTTGAGGGCCGCGCCCGCCTCGAAATACGTCATCGTCGCGTAGGCGCCGCCGACGTCGAATATCGCGCAGAGCGGCAGGATCGCGGCGATGTGGAAGATCGGCAGCGGCGACCAGAAGACATCCTCGTGCCTCAGCGCATAGCGGTGGCGCCCGAGCGCGATGGAGTTGCGCACCATGGCCTCGTGCGTGATGAGACACCCCTTGGGATTCGAGGTGGTGCCCGAGGTGTAGAGCATCAGGGCAACGTCGCGCAGCCGCACGCGCAGCCGAGACTCGTGGACCGCGTCCTCGCTCGCGTCCGCGGCGAGTGCCTCGAACTCGCTCTGCGCGAGGAAGCCGGGCGCCGGAGCCTCGCCGAGGAGGACGAGATTGCGCAGGCGCGGGGCGGCCGCAAGAGAGAGTTGGCGCGGATTCCTCGCGGCACGCAGCTGCGGCAGGGCCCGATGCAGCCGCTCGACGAAGTTCACCTGCTCCGCGATCCGGTCCGTGGTGATGACGGTGACGAGATCGCCGTTCTCGATGACGTAGGCGAGCTCGTTGTGGCGGTAGCGCGCGTTCATCGGCACGGCGACCGCGCCGCAGAGCGAGATCGCGAAGAGGAGCTCGACGAACTCGATCGAGGTGGGCAGGAGCAGGCCCACGTGCTCGCGAGGCTTCACGCCGAGCGCCTGCAGGCTGCGCGCGCGCCAGAGCGCCCGCTCCGCGAGCTCGGCGTAGGTCATGCGCTGCCCGGGCAGGATGAGCGCGGGCGAGTCCGGATAGCGGTCCGCGGCGCCGAGCAGCAGGTCACCGAGCGTGGTGACCTGAATTCGCATCGCGCGCAGTGACTCGCTGCGCGGGGCTCTCTCGGCTGAGCTCATGCGCGCCCCTCA
>DASZYK010000396.1:0-9113 GCA_035545455.1 Steroidobacteraceae bacterium | reverse complement strand
TGGATCGGGACGCGGGCGGAGACGACCTGGAGGAGGCGGCAGTCTGCTATCTGCAGGTGCTGTTGGCGGGCGAGCTGCCGGGTGTCGGCGTCGATCGCGCGTTCGCGGACATGGATGCCTGGGGGTACAGCTTCCGGCTTGGAAGAACGCGGGCCTGGTTCGAGAGTGATGCCGAGGATGCGCGCATCTGGTTGCGGCAACACGGGGTCACGGATGAGAGCGACCGCATCACGGGGACTTCCCGGGACGGATAGCGGCGACGAGGCACCCGCTTTGCTGCTCGGGCCGGCAATGGCTACCGCTGAGCGTCAGGTGAGGGTGGCTTGCCCGGATTGCGGTCTGGTCCAGCGGCTTCCGACGGTGCGGGCGCGGCACATTGCCGAGTGCCGGCGCTGTGCACGCCTGTTGGCGGGACCGGCGGCGGGCCGCGTGGATGCTCCGCTCGCGCTCGCGCTGGCAGCGATCCTTCTGCTCGTTCCGGCGACCATCCAGCCGCTGCTTCGCGTGGCTTCGCACGGCGCCGGCAGGACCTGCTGGCTGTGGAGCGGGATCGACGGACTCTGGCGCGAGGGGTTCGCCGGCCTCGCAGCCGTGGTCGCAGCATTCAGTCTCGCATTTCCCTACCTCTATCTGGCCGCGCTCATCGCGGTGCTGGCGTCGCTGCGGCTGGGGGTGCGCGCGCATCTCGGGCCGGCCTTCCGATGGGTCATGCGGCTGCGCCCCTGGATGATGCTCGAGATCTTCGTGGTCGGCTGCTTCGTCGCCTACAGCCGCCTGCGGCTCGTCGCGGGCGTGCACGTGCTCGCCGGAGGCTGGTCTTTGATGGCGGCCACCCTGGCGCTGCTGCTCTCGTTGACTCAACTCGACGAGCGAACGGTCTGGGAGGCACTGCCGTTGCGCCGCGGGCGGCGTCAGCACGGAGGTCGGCACCTCGGCGGACACTCCTCCCATCGGGGCCGCCAAGGCCGCGCGATCGCCTGCACGGCGTGTGACTTGCTCGTGGCCGGTGCGCTCGCGGGCGGCGGCTGCCCGCGCTGCGGGGCGGCGCTTCATGAGCGCAAGCCCTATGCGTTGCGTGTGACCGCCGCCCTGGTGACGGCAGGCTTCCTGCTCTATGTGCCGGCCAACGTGCTGCCGGTGCTGACACTGGTCAGCTTCGGTCACCAGCAGTCGAACACCATCATCACCGGGGTGCTGGAGCTCATCCACAACCGGCTGTGGCCTCTGGCCCTCATCGTGTTCCTGGCGAGCATCGTGGTTCCGCTGCTGAAGCTGGGTGGCCTCACGTGGATGCTGCTCGCGACCGCGCAGGGCTCGCAGCGGCTGCTGGTTGCGCGCACGCGGTTGTTCCGCTTCATCGATACGGTCGGGTCCTGGTCCAACATCGACGTATTCGTCGCTTCGGTGCTGGTTGCGCTGCTTCAGTTCGGCACCATCGCCCAGGCCCGGGCGGGCGCCGGGCTCACGGCTTTCGCCGGCGTGGTGATCCTTACGATGGTCGCAACGCGAACGTTCGACACGCGTCTCATGTGGGACGCGCGGCGAGGAGGATGATCCGCGATGGCGGACGAGCCGGACGACCCGAACGAGCCCGCCGAAGCTCGCGTACGGCCGCACCGCTGGCTCGCATGGGTGTGGATCGTGCCGATAGCGGCGGCGGGGGTGGTGGTGTGGCTCGCATGGCGCGCGCTCGCGGAGCGGGGGCCGGAGATCACGATCTCATTCCACGCAGCGCAGGGGCTGCAGCCCGGGCAGGCGACGATCCAGCACCTCAACGCGGTGCTGGGGAGCGTGAGCTCGCTCCAGCTGACTCCTGACATGCGCCGCGTCATCGTGCATGCGCGAATGACCCGGCAGGCCGCGCGGTATCTCACCGACTCCACGATCTTCTACGTGGTCACACCGCACGTGGGCGTCCAGGGAATCACCGGGCTCTCCACGATCGTCTCCGGCGCGTACATCGAGATGTATCCCGGCAGGCCCGGCAAGCGGCGGCGGCACTTCGTCGGTCTCGACAGCGCCCCGATAGTGGCTCCCGGCACGCCGGGCCGCTCGTTCATCCTGCACGCGCCCGATCTCGGCTCTCTCACCCGGGGGTCGCCCGTGACCTATCGCGGTGTCGATGTCGGCGCGGTGACGAGCTACCTGCTCGCCGGTGATGGGCATGACGTGCTGGTGACGGCGTTCATACGGTCGCCGAACGACCGGCTGGTGCATCCCGGAACGCGCTTCTGGAATGCCGGCGGGGTCGCGATGACGCTCGGCGCGCAGGGACTGCAGCTGCGGGCCAATTCCTGGCAGCAGCTGCTCGCCGGCGGCGTCGCCTTCGACACCTCTCCCGCGGCGATCTCGGGGACGCCCAGTCCGGCGGGCAGTGTCTTTCAGCTCTACGACAACGAGCAGGCGGCCATGGGCGGCCCGGGAGGATCGCCGCTGCTCGCCGAGACTTTGCGAAACCTGAACGACGTGCTCCGCAACCTGGACAGAGCCACGGCCGGGCCGCAGCTTCGCAACGCGCTCGTCTCCCTCAACCGGGTGCTGAGGCGCCTCGACCGCCTGGCCACCCAGACGCAGCCCAACCTCGACGAGCTCCTGAAATCGCTGCGTGCGACGTCCGATGCCGCGCAGCGCACGCTGGCAGCCGTGCAGAGCACGACGGGCGGCTCCGCTCCGTCCAGCACGAACCTGCCGCAGCTGATGAATCAGCTGAGCCAGGCCGCGCGCTCGGTCCGCGAGCTGGCCGATTATCTCGACCGCCATCCGGACGCGCTGCTCCGGGGTCGCCGGCCGGAATCCCGCTAGGGTTCTTCCAACGCGAAGCGGTCGGCGGCCATGATGAGCTCGTGAAGATTGCCGCGCTCGAAAGCGGAGTGGCCGGCGTCGGGCACTATGCGCAGGTCCGCTTCCGGCCACGCGCGGTGCAGGTCCCATGCGCTCTTCATGGGGCAGACGATGTCGTAGCGGCCCTGCACGATGACGGCGGGAATGTGGCGGATGCGGTGCACGTCCTCGAGAAGCTGGCTGTCGGTGCGGAAGAAGCCGCCGTTGACGAAATAGTGGCACTCGATGCGCGCGAACGCCTCCGCGTAGCGGTCTTCCTCGAATTTGGCGATGTAATCGGGCGCCGCGCGCAGATAGCTGGTGGCGCCCTCCCAGATGGACCAGGCCTTCGCCGCGGCCCGTCGCGCTGCGGCGTCCTCGCTGGTCAGGCGCGCGTAGTAGGCGCGCATCATGTCGCCGCGCTCGCTTTCCGGAATGGGCGCGACATAGCGCTCCCACAGGTCCGGGTACAGCGCGCCTGCGCCGCCGGGGTTCTGGTAGAACCACTCCAGCTCCCACCGGCGCAGCATGAAGATCCCCCGCAGCACGAGCTCGGTCACGCGATCGGGGTGCGCTTCGGAGTACGCCAGGGCCAGCGTGGATCCCCAGGAGCCGCCAAACACCAGCCAGCGCCCGATCCGCAGATGCTCCCGCAATCGCTCGATGTCATCGACCAGATGCCACGTGGTATTGTCGACCAGGCTGGCGTGCGGACGGCTCTTGCCGCAACCCCGCTGATCGAGCAGCACGATCCGGTAACGGGCCGGATCGAAGAAGCGGCGCATCCTGGCGTCGGTGCCGCCGCCCGGCCCGCCGTGCAGAAACACGGCGGGCTTGCCGTCGGGATTGCCGCACTCTTCGAAGTAAATCTGGTGGATGTCGGAAACGCGCAGATGTCCCGTGCGATACGGCTTGATCGGCGGGTAGAGCCGGCGCCTGACGCGCGGGGACGAGGATGGCGAGCTCATGTTGGCGAGCGTAACAGAAGCCGCGGATGGCCGGCCATCCTCAAACTTGCAGCCGGTCGCCGGGGCGAGCCACCAGCTGATAGAGCGCAGGCGCCACGAAGATGCCGATCACGAGCCGCGAGATCATCCCGGCCACGATCACCAAGGCGAACGGGCGCTGCGAGTCGGTGCCGACACCGGTTGCGATCGCGGCGGGCAGCAGACCCAGTGCCGCGACCAGCGCGGTCATGACGATCGGGCGCAGCCGCAGCACCGCGGCTTCGTGTGTGGCTCGCGCGATCTCCATGCCGCCGAGCCGCAGTTCGTTGACGCAGGAGGTGTAGATCACACCGGTCAACACCGAGACGCCGAACAGCACGATGAAGCCAATGCCGGAGGACACCGAGAACGCGGTACCGGTGAGCCACATGGCGAGCACCGCACCGAAGGGCGCCGACAGCAGCACGCCGGCAATGACGATCAGCGGGAATTTGAAATTGCCGTAGAGCACGAACAGCAGGCCGAAGATCACGAGCACCGTCAGCGGCAGGATGACCCGCATCTGCGAGCGCGAAGCGGTGTATTGCCGGTACTCTCCACCCCATTCGACGCGGTAGCCCTGCGGCAGCCTCACCTGACGTCCGACCTGGTGGATCGCATCCTCCACCGCGCCGGCGAGGTCGCGCCCCGCGACCGAGAACTGCACACCGATGTAGCGCGAGTCGTTCTGCCGATAGATGAACGAGGCGCCGTTCTCGACCCGCAGCGTCGCGAGCTCCTTGAGCGGCACTTCCTGCCCGCCCGGCGTCGCGACCGGAATGTCGCCGATCTGCAGCGGATTGCTGCGGAACCGCGGCTGCAGCCGCACCACGAGGTCGAACTCCTCGTCGCCCTGAACCACTTGCGTCGCGACATCGCCGCCGATCGCGGCGTCGATCACGTTGTTGATGTCATCGACGTTGAGCCCGTAGCGCGCGATCCTGGCGCGGTCGATGTCGATCGCGAGATTCGGCTGCCCGAGCTCGTGCACGAGCGTGATGTCGGTGATCCCGCGCACGCGCGCCATCACCGCCTTGACCGCACGGGCGAGACTCTGCAGCTCATGCAGGTCGCGCCCGTAGATCTTCACCGCGAGCGCGCTCTTCAGGCCGGTCTCCGCCTCATCCACCGCGTCCTCGGCCGGTTGGGTGTAGTTGAACTGAATGCCGGGGAATCGCTGCAGCCTGTCGTTTATCGCCGCGATCAGCGCCTGCTTGTCGCGGTACCGTCCGTGCCATTCGGCATAGGGCTTCAGGCCGACGAAGAACTCGTCGTTGAAGAAGCCGGTCGAGTCGGTGCCGTCGTCGGGACGCCCGAGCTCGGAGGTCACCGTGGTCACCACCGGGAATGAGCGCAGCACCTGACGGATCTGCGGTGAGATCGCCGCGGCCTTCTGGAAGGAGATGGTATACGGCATCGTCGCGCGCACCCACAGCGCGCCCTCGTCGAGCGTCGGCATGAATTCCGCGCCGATTCCGCGCGTCATCAGCAACGCCAGCAGCAGCAGTGCCAGCGGGATCCCGATCGTCCAACCGATCGCGCTCAGCGCCCGTCCGAGCGCCCGGGCGTAGCCCGCCTTGACCCTCTCGTAGAGCGGGTTGAGGCGCTCGCGCACACCCCCGCGCATGAACACCGCGCACAGCACCGGCAGCAGTGTCAGCGTCACGAGCAGCGAGCCGATGAGCGCGAAGATCATGGTGTCGGCCATCGGCTTGAAGAGCGTTCCGGACGGGCCGGTCAGGAAGTAGATCGGCAGGAAGCTCGCGACGATCACGGCGACCGCGTACACCAGCGGGCGGTCGATCTCCGCCGCCGCGCTCAGGATGGCGTCGCGGATGCGATAGCCGGTGCCGTGGCGCGCGGCCAGCTCACGGTGGATGTTCTCGACCATGAAGATCGCGCCGTCCACCAGGATGCCAAAGTCCACGGCGCCGATCGACAGGAGGTTCGCCGAGGCGCTCTTGAGGTCGAGCAGCAGGAATGCGCAGAGCAGGGCGAGCGGAATGGTGACCGCGACGATCAGCCCGGCGCGCACGTCGTACAGGAAGAAGACCAGCACCGCGATCACGAGCGCGAGGCCGATCGTGAGATTGCGCATGACCACGCGCCGGGTCTGCCGGATGAGCGTCGTCAGGTCGTAGAACGGATGGATCTTCACGTCCCTCGGCAGGATGCGATCGTTGAGCTCCCGCGTCTTCGCCTCGACCCGCTGCAGCACGTTCTGGGTCTTGCTGCCCGTCAGCGCCAGGATCACGCCTTCGACCGCGTCGTTCTGCTCCATGTACCCGAACTCGCCGAGGCGGGGCGCGATGCCGATCCTCACCTCGGCGACGTCCTTCACCAGGACCGGCGTCCCGTCGTGCGCGGCCAGCACGATGTTGCCGATGTCCCGCAGCGCGCGGATGCGGCCCAGGCCGCGCACGTAGTAGAACTGTCCGCCCTGGGAGTAGAAGCCGCCGCCGCCGTTGCTGTTGTTGGCGGCGATGGCCGCCTGCACCTGCGTCACCGTGAGGCCGAGTGCGGCGATCTTCACCGGATTCAGCTCCACCTGATACTGCATGTCGCCGCCGCCGAAGGCGGAGTCGTCGGCGACGCCGGCCACCGAGCGGTACTGCGGCGCAACCAGCCAGTCCTCGATGGTCTTCAGCTCCATCGGCGACCGATCGGAGCTCTGCAGCACGTACCGGTAAACCAGACCCGAGGGAGGCGACATCGGTGACAGCGACGGCGTCACGCCGCTCGGCAGCGTGATGCCGGGCAGGCGGTTGTACACGCGCTGGCGTGCGAAATAGGGCGTGATGCCGTCGGCGAAGGTGAGGGTGACATCCGACAATCCGTAGAGCGAGATCGAGCGCTTGATCGTGAGCCCCGGAATCGCATTCATGCCCCGCTCGACCGGCACCGTGATCAGCCGCTCGACTTCCTCGGCCGAATGTCCCGGCCACTGCGTGATGATCTCCACGTAAGGCGGCGAAAGGTTGGGGTACGCATCCATCGGCAGGGCCTCGTAGGCCCATATCCCGGCGCCGGTCAGTGCCAGCGACAGCAGCACGGTGAGCAGCGGCTGCCCGAGCGCGAATGCGACGATGCGATTGATCAGGGAGGCCTGGCGGGGGCTCCCCTGGCTGGACTGCGCGCTCATTGCGACTGCATGAAGTGCAGGAAGATGCTGCCGTCCACCACCACCTCGTCGCCGGGCCGGAGCCCCTGCGGGATCACGTAGCGGTCGCCTATGCGCGATCCCAGGGTCACCGATTGCCTGGCATAACTTCCGTCGAGTGCCAGCACGTACACGAAGGGCAGGTTCTCGTCGTTGCGCAGTACGGCGGACACCGGAACGAGCAGCCCCTGGTAACGCTCGCGCGACTGGATGTGGACCTGAACGTACATCTGCCGTTTCAGGAGGCCAGCCGGATTGTCCACCTGTATGCGGGCGCTCACCGAGCGAGTCCCGGGGTCGACCACCGCGCCGACATTGGTGACCGTGCCGGCCAGCGGCGCTCCCCCGTCGCCGGTGTCGACCGTCGCGGGATCGCCGACATGTACCCGTGCGACGTCGGCGCCGAACACCTGGGCCATCACCCACATCCTGGAGGTGTCGGCGACCGTGAAGCACGGCGAGGTACCGGCCGTCAGCGTCTGTCCCGGGGCGATCGTCTTCTCGACCACGGTGCCCGAGATGGGCGCACGGATCACTCCCTGGCCGAGCGCCGGCTGCCTGCCGGCGCGGATGGCCGCGATGGTGTTCCTGTCAACGTGCAGTGCGATCAGTCCCTGCATCGCGGCGCTGCGGTCGGCATCGGCGCCCACTGCCGCCGCCTGAGCATCGGCATTCTCGCGCTGGGAGATCGCCTGGTGCGCGTAGAGAACGCGATCGTTGGCCGCGACCGAATCGGCCGCCGCGGCGGTGATCAGCGCCTTGCGATAAGCGCCGACCGCGAGCGTGAAGTCGGGTGAATTCACCGTCGCGAGCGCCTGTCCGGCGGCCACGTGGTCACCCAGGGCCACCATCACGCGCGCGACCGGCCCGGAGAAGGGCGCCAGCACCGGTGTCGAGCGGTCGTGATCGAAATCCACGACCGCGGTGGTCGTGATCCGGGTGTGATAGGTCGCAGGCTCGACCGTGAGCAGATGGAGGCTCGTCCGCTGCGCGGCGGTCAGAGTCACGTTGCGCGGCCCGCTCGGCTGCGCGCCGGGGTCCGGTGCCGCCGATGAGCATCCGGCGAGCGATACCAGCGCGGCGGCGGCGAGCCAGACTCCGGCCAGGCGGCCGACGAGCGGCGGCACGCCACGCGCGCATTGCGCCGTCTTCCCGATCGGTTCTGGAGACATCGTGATCATGGTGTATTCAATCCCGCGTCGTGCCACCAACCGCCCCCGAGCGCCTGATACAGCGCCGCGGTGTCGGCGAATCGATTGGCCTCGCTCTGCGCAAGTGTCATCCGCGCCTGCTGATAGGCCTGCTCGGCGGCGAGCAGCTCGAACACCCCGATGTAGCCGTGGCGCAATTGCAGCTGCGAAAGTTGCAGGGATCTGCTCGCGGCGCGCGCGGCCGCCGACGCCGCCTGCAGCGCCTGTGCGTCCTCCTGCAGGGCCACCAAGGTATCGGCGACGCTCTGGAAGGCCGTCAGGACTGTGCCGCGATACTGCTGCGCGGCCTCCACGTACGCGGCCTTGGCGGCTCGCTCCTGGTGCAGCAGCTGGCCACCCTGGAAAATCGGCTCCGTCAGCGACGCGGCGACGCCCCAGAAGCCGGTGCCCGAGGTGAATACGCGCGAGATCGCGAGCGCGCTGCTGCCCGCGTCCGCCGTGAGCTGGATGTTCGGCAGACGCTGGGCGGCAGCGATGCCGATTGCCGCGCTGGCCGCGTGCAGTTGGGCGCGTGCCTGACGCACATCGGGACGTTGCGCCACCAGGGCCGAGGGCAGGCTGAGCGGCAGGTTCTCGGGCAGGTGCAGATCCGTCAGCGCGAGCCGCGTGACGGGCGGCTGGCCAGGGAAGCGCCCGGTCAGCACGGCGAGCGCGTGCTCGGTCTGTCTTAGCTGCTTCACGAGCGCGGGCAGCGACGCCTGTGCGGCGGCGAGCTGCGACCGCTGCGCGGCGACGTCCAGCCCGCTGGCATCGCCCCGCTGCAAGCGAAGTTGCAGGATCGCGAGGCTCCGCTTCTCGAGATCGATCACCTTGCGGGTCGCCGCGACCTGCTCGCGGAGCGAGGCGGCCTGCACCGCCGTGACCACGACGTTCGCGCTCAACGTGGTCCATGCCGCGATCATCTGAAAGCGCGCCGCCTGCTCCTGCGCCCGCAGC
>DASZYK010000395.1:0-3738 GCA_035545455.1 Steroidobacteraceae bacterium | reverse complement strand
GGTGCTCGCTCCGGGCGGTGTGCCGCTCGCCTACGGCAAGCCCGGATTCCGCAACTCGTTCTTCATCGCGAGCGGGACCCTCACTCCGGTGCCGCTGGCCGCCTGAAGTATCATGAGCACGCATATCCAGTCGCGCCACCTGCTGTCGCAGCATCTGAAGCGCCTCGAGGCGGAGTCGATCGGCATCATCCGCGAGGTCGCGGCGGAGTTCCGCAACCCGGTGATGCTCTATTCCATCGGCAAGGACTCCGGCGTGATGCTGCACCTCGCGCTGAAGGCCTTCCATCCCTCCAAGCCCCCGTTCCCGCTGCTGCACATCGACACCGGCTGGAAGTTCCGCGACATGATCCGCCACCGGGATGCCATCGCGGCACGCTACGGCGTCAGGCTCCTCGTCCACACCAACCCGGAGGGCGTGGCGCGCGGCATCAATCCGGTCACCTCCGGCTCGCAGCTGCACACCCAGGTGATGAAGACCGAAGCGCTGAAGCAGGCGCTCGACAAGTGGGAGTTCGACGCCGCCTTCGGCGGCGCCCGCCGCGACGAGGAGAAGAGCCGCGCCAAGGAGCGTGTCTTCTCCTTCCGCTCCGCCGGCCACGTCTGGGACCCGCGCAACCAGCGCCCGGAGCTCTGGAGCCTTTACAACACGCGGATCAGCAAGGGCGAGACCATCCGCGTCTTCCCGCTGTCCAACTGGACGGAGCTCGACATCTGGCAGTACACGCGCGCCGAGCAGATCCCGGTGGTGCCGCTCTACTTCGCGGCGCCGCGGCCGGTCGTCGAGCGCGACGGCCTGCTCATCATGCGCGACGACGACCGCATGCCGCTCGCGCCCGGCGAGGCCGAGCAGGTGCGCATGGTGCGGTTCCGCTCCCTGGGCTGCTATCCGCTCTCGGCCGCCATCGAGAGCCAGGCCACGAGCCTCGATGACATCATCGGCGAGATGCTGATCGCGCGCACCTCGGAGCGCTCGGGGCGCCTCATCGACAGCGACGAGGCGGCTTCGATGGAGAAGAAGAAGCGCGAGGGGTACTTCTGATGGAGCAACGGCGATGACCGCGTACGCGCACGATCAGGTGACGGTGAGCCCGGGCGGCCGCGGCGGACCCGAGAAGGGGCTGCTGCGCTTCCTCACCTGCGGCTCGGTCGATGACGGCAAGTCGACACTGATCGGGCGGCTGCTCTACGACACGAAGCTCATCCTCGAGGATCAGCTCGCCGCCCTGAAGCGCGACAGCCGCAAGCATGGCACCACCGGGGACGATATCGACTTCGCGCTGCTCGTCGACGGCCTGGAGGCCGAGCGCGAGCAGGGCATCACGATCGACGTGGCCTACCGGTTCTTCTCCACGCCGCGGCGCGCCTTCATCGTGGCCGACACGCCCGGCCACGAGCAGTACACGCGCAACATGGCCACCGGCGCCTCCAACTCGCAGGCCGCGGTCATCCTGATCGATGCGCGCAAGGGCGTGCTCACCCAGACGCGCCGCCACAGCTACATCTGCTCGCTCCTCGGCATCCGGCACGTCGTGCTCGCGGTCAACCAGATCGACCTGGTCGGGTTCTCGGGAGAGCGCTTCCACCACATCGTCGCCGACTACCTCGGCTTCGCGCAGGCGCTCTCGTTCAGCTCCATCACCCCGATCCCGGTGTCGGCGCGCTTCGGCGACAACGTCACGGCGCGCTCGGAGCGCATGCGCTGGTACGACGGCCCGACGCTGATCGAGCACCTCGAGGGCCTGGATGCCACCGAGGGGCTCGAGGGCAAGCCGTTGCGCTTCCCCGTGCAGTGGGTCAACCGCCCCAACCTCGACTTCCGCGGCTTCTCGGGCACGCTGGCCTCGGGCGTGGTGCGCCCCGGCGACCGCGTGGTGGTCGCGGCTTCAGGACGGGAGACGCGGGTGGAGCGCATCGTCACGGCGGACGGGGACCTGCCCGAAGCGCATGCCGGCGATGCGGTGACGCTCACGTTGAGCGACGAAGTCGACATCGCGCGCGGCGACCTGATCGCGCAGGCGGACGCGCGGCCGGAAGTGGTCGACCAGTTCGCCGCCCAGGTGCTGTGGATGATCGAGGAGCCGATGCTTCCCGGGCGCTCCTACCTCATGCGGATCGGCACCAGGTACGTCCCCGCTCGGGTGACGAGCCTGAAGCACAAGACCGACGTCAACACGCTGGAGCACATCGCCGCCAAGACCCTGGGTCTCAACGAGATCGGGCTCTGCAATCTCTCGACCGCCACGCCGGTCGCGTTCGATCCCTACTCGGAGAACCGCGAGACGGGCGCGTTCGTGCTGATCGACCGCTTCACCAACGCCACGGCCGGCGCGGGCATGATCGCCTTCGGCCTGCGCCGCGCCACCAACATCCACCGCCAGGCGCTGCTCGTCGACAAAGCGGCGCGGACACGCCTCAACGGCCATCGGCCCGCCATCCTATGGTTCACCGGCCTCTCCGGCTCCGGCAAGAGCACCATCGCCAACATCGTGGAGCGGGAGCTGCACGCCCACGGGGCGCACACCTACATGCTGGACGGCGACAACGTGCGCCACGGGCTGAACCGCGATCTCGGCTTCACCGATGCCGACCGGGTGGAGAACATCCGCCGCGTCGGCGAGGTCGCGCGCCTCTTCGTCGATGCCGGCGCCATCGTGCTCTGCTCGTTCATCTCGCCCTTCCGCGCGGAGCGGCGGATGGTGCGTGAGCTCGTGGCCGAGGGCGAATTCATCGAGGTCCACGTCGACACGCCGCTCGAGATCTGCAGGCAGCGCGACCCGAAGGGCCTCTACGCCCGCGCACTCGAGGGCAAGATCAAGAACTTCACCGGCATCGACTCCCCCTACGAGGATCCGGAGAATGCGGAGATCGTGGTTGACACCAGCCAGGGCGCGGCGGAGGACGCGGCGCAGCGCATTCTTGCCGCGCTGAAGGAGCGGCAGATCATCTCCTGATCTGCCCTGCCCCTGGGCTGCCCCTCAGGCGAAGAGCACGATCTTGCCGATGTGCGCTCCCGATTCCATCAGCGCGTGCGCACGCGACGCCTCCCGCAGCGGGAAGCGGGAATGGATGACCGGCCGCAGCGACTGCGAGTCGAAGAGCGGCCAGACCTCCCTGCGCAGCGCGGCAGCGATCTCGCCCTTGCTCTCCACGCTCTGCGGGCGCAGCGTCGAGCCGCCGACCCACAGGCGCTTCATCATCAGGTGGCGCAGGTCGATCTCGGCCTTGCTGCCGCCCTGGGTCGCGATGATGGCCACCCGCCCGTTCACCGCCGCCGCGGCCATGTTGCGCGCCAGATACTCGCCCCCCACCATGTCGAGAATGACGTCGGCCCCCTGCCCGCCGGTCGACTCCATCGTGCGCGCCACGAAATCCTCCTCCTTGTAGTTGATCGCCACCGCCGCGCCCAGAGTACGGCACGCGGCGCACTTTTCGGCCGTTCCGGCCGTGGCAATGACGCGCGCTCCGAAGGCCTTGCCGAGCATGATTGCCGTCGTGCCGATGCCGCTCGAGCCGCCGTGCACGAGCAGCGTCTCCCCGGAGCGCAGGCGCGCCCGCATGAAGACGTTGTAGTAAACGGTGAAGAAGGTCTCCGGCAGCGCGGCCGCCTCCTCCATCGAGAGCGTCCCGGGCACCGGAAGGCACTGAGCCGCAGGCGCGGCAACGTATTCGGCATAGCCGCCGCCCGCGACCAGAGCGCAGACGCGTGACCCGATGACGGGATCGATTACTTCCGTGCCG
>DASZYK010000394.1:0-3132 GCA_035545455.1 Steroidobacteraceae bacterium | reverse complement strand
CGATTGTGCTCGCGTGCCTCAAGGACGCACCGTCGCGCCCGCGGGTCACCTGTTTCCACTACTACCCGCTGGGAGCGGATCTCGATGAGCGCGCGTACGCGCGCGCGGCCGCCGCGAAGGCGGGCCTGGAGCTCATCGAGCGGCCGCGGGATTCCTCGTTCAGCCTGCAGCCGCTGCTCACCATCCACCGCGCCCCGGAGCCCACCAACTTCCCGTATTTCCTCGAGCACAGCAGGCTCGATGCGCAGCTCGCCGCCGAGCAGGGCGCCGCGGCGGTGATCATCGGCTATGGGGGCGATCAGCTCTTCTACCAGGAGCGCGCGGAATGGGCGCCCGGGGATTTCCTGCACCGCCGCGGGCTGCGCCCGGGCGTGCTGCGCGTGGCGCTCGATGCCGCGCAGATGGATCAGATCTCGGTGTGGCGCGTGCTGCGCCAGGCGGCCTCCGGGTACCTCGCGCACCAGCGCTGGAGTGTTCTGCAGGAGGCCGGGCGCATGCGGCCATTGCTCGTGCCCGCCGCGATCGAGGAGGCGCGGCGGCGCGCGCAGTTCGTGCATCCCCTGCTGCGCCACCCGCGCGGTGCTCCGAGCGGCAAGCTCTGGCACGCGCACCAGATCAGCCAGCCGTTCGATTTCTACGATCCGCTCGGGCGCGAGGGCGACGCGGAGCGGGTCTCGCCGCTCTTCTCGCAGCCGCTCATGGAGCTGTGCCTGCGCATTCCGACCTATGTGCTGACGCACGGCGGCTGGGATCGCGCCATCGCTCGCCGGGCGTTCTACGACGATCTGCCGCCGGAGATCCGCAACCGCCGGCACAAAGGGGGAATCGAGGAGCATCTGCGCCACACCCTGGAGCACAACCGCGGATTCCTGCGGGAGCTGCTGCTCGATGGCGCCCTGGTGAGGGAGGGGATCGTCGACCGGGCGCGGCTGGCCGAGGTTCTCTCCGGCAGAGCCACGCCCATTGCGGCCGGTCCCGGGGAGCTTCTGGAGTATGCCGGCATAGAGGCGTGGCTGCGACGTTCGGAGGCGATCGTCCGCCGCGCAGCCGCCTAGTCCGTATCCAACACTTCTTCTCGCGTGTCCAACACGCTTTTTGCTGCTGCCAACACCGCGTCACCGCGATGCGTCCGATCCCGCATCCGATGAACGACGACTGAAGCTACAGCTCGGCGCAGCAGGCGGCATGTGGCTTTCGGATCCGCCTGGCCTCAGGAGCCCGGCGGCGAAGCGACTTCATTCCTGCTGTAGGATATGATCCACAATCCGCTCCTCCCGCGCCGCGGCGGCAGAATGCGCCTCCGAAAAAATGGTATCCCACCCGGCCGGGGCGTAGAACGCTATCTGATTCCCGGGAGGGGGGGATTTCGGTTTCCGGTGCATTTCATTGGGTAGAGGGAATAGGGATTGGAAAAGAGCGACATGGGTGAAGTCAAACGCTTCCCCCTATCGGGGAAGCCCGGTGAGTTCATCGAGCGGTTGTGCCGGACGCATGAGGCGCAACTGCTGGCCTACCTTACCCAGATGCTGGGCAGGCCGGAGATCGCGCGGGAGGTGGCTCAGGACACCTTCGAGCAGATGCACAGGATGTACCGGCCGGAGCAGGTGACGTTTCCGCGGGCCATGCTCTTCAAGGTGGCCACGAATTTCGCGCTGATGCACCTGCGGCGGCGGCGGCTCGAGAACGCCATGATCACGGGCTCGGCCGGGATGGAGGACGTGCCCGACCAGCACGTGGGCCCGGACCGCCAGGCGATGGCTGACGAAATCGGTAAACACTTAGCCAGCGTAATCAAAGACTTGCGCCCAAATCTTCGCAGAGTTTTCGTGATGGCACATGTGCAGGGCAAGCCCCGCAAGGAGATCGCCGCCGCACTCGGCATCTCCGAGAAGCGCGTCGACAAGCGCATGACCAAGGCGCTGAGGACCTGCCGTGACCGCCTTTCCTCCCAGGGCATCGACCTGGCCGAGGTCGTTGAATGAATTGCCGGGAGCAATTCATGACGACACGCGGGAGCGTGTCGGCCCTCGCGGCAGCGAGGACGAGGTCCAGGAGGGCCGAGCAATGAATTGCCGGGAGCAATTCGGCTTCTGGGATGGCTTCAGACGGCGGCGGCTTCGTGCGCGGGCGGCTGGATGGCACACCCGCCTCGGCCGCGGTCTGACGGACGCGCAGCGCCGCAGATTCGAGGCGTGGATCGCCGAGCCCGCAAACGCCAGGGAGTTTCACGCGCAGCGGATCCTGCTCGACGTCGTAACGGAGCTCACGGGAAGCTCCCGCGCTGACGTCCTGGAGTGCGTTGCGGAGCCGAAGGCGGCGCTCCCGCGGCTGACGGCCTTGCGTGAGTGGCTCGGCTCCGTGCCCCTGTGGGTATCGGGTGCGGCAACGGCCGCCGCTTGTCTGGTGGCCGCAGTGGGATGGCTCGTGCTGCGCAGCGACGGCTACATCGCGCAGACGTATCGGACGGCCACCGGGGAGGTGCGCAACGTCGTCCTCCCGGACGGCAGCGTCGTCGGCCTCAATACTCAGACGAAGCTCGAGTGGGTGGGCAGTCCGAATGATCGGCGCGTGCGCCTGATTCAAGGCGAGGCCTATTTCCAGGTCGTCCACGACCCCAGCCGTCCGTTCCGCATCCTGCTTGCGCAAAGCGAGGTGCAGGTGCTCGGTACGAGCTTCGATGTTTATCAAATGGCGAACGGAGACGTCCGCGTCAGCGTCATGAGCGGCACGGTCGCCGTCGAGGGGTTGGAGAGCGGCACAGGCGCACCGCCTTCCTGGAGCAGGCGCCTCACCTCAGGTCAGCAGATCGAGTATTCGCCGGTGGGTCTGGTGGCCGACATACATCCGATCGCCGCGCCGAAGGTCATCCGCTGGCGCCAGGGCATGCTCGAGACTCAGGGTGAGCCGCTGTCGGACTTCGTCAGCGATCTCAGCCGCTACACGAAGGAGCGCATCGTCATTGCCGACCCGCGCGCCGCCGCTCAGAGGGTGGGCGGCGCATTCAGCGTCCGCAACATCGACGATACGCTCGATCGCCTGAGCCGGATCGCCCCCGTCACCGTCACACACGAGAACGGCGAGGTCATCCTGGGCTACCGCGCGCCGCCGGCCGGGGCGGCGCCTCGTTGAGTT
>DASZYK010000393.1:0-6633 GCA_035545455.1 Steroidobacteraceae bacterium | reverse complement strand
GATCAGATTCGCCGATTTCACGAGCGGCGGAAACCGCTGTTGAATGCGCAGTATACTTTCGCCCGGAGGCAAACTGCGGCAAACTGGCGCGCGGGACCCCTGCTGGAGGAGTTTGGATGGCTGTCGCGCTAGGCAGAAGTAACGATGACAAGTCGACGGAGGAGCAAACACCATGTCGATGGGCGGAACGAAGGTCTGAGGCTCTGGGCATCGGCACCTAGCCGTTTTCCTCTATCCTTCAGGGGGTCAGGGAAGGCGTGGAAGCTTTGGCCATTAGCCGGCTGCTCAGGTTCGGCCGCCGGCCCTGTGGCCGCTCATCGTCGCTCGTGAACGTAGCCGCGGGGGCCTGTCATCCATCGGGTTGCTCGAGGAGCAGCCTTCCACTTTCTTCCCGAACCGCGTAAGTCTTCAGCGGCTCATAGGCTGGCGGCGTCAGCGCCTCGCCCGTGCGCAGGCAGAACCGCGCGCCATGGCGGGGGCAGATGATCTCGCAGGACTCGACCTCGGCACCGTCCAGGGGCTCGCCGTCGTGGGTGCAGCGGTCGTCGACCGCGTAGAGGCTCTCGCCGCAGCGCACCACGACCAGGGCGAGACCATCGACTTCGACGGTGAGCGGAGTGGAGTCGGCGAGGTCCGCGGCGCTGCCTATATCGACCCAGGGCATGTCAGTAATACATTCCGGTCTGCAGCCGCGCCTCTTCCGACATCATGCTCTGATTCCAGGGCGGATCGAAGGTCAGCTCGACTCGGGCCTCACGCACGGTGGGGATGCGTTGGATCTTGTCCCTGACATCGTCGACCAGGATGTCGCCCATGCCGCAGCCCGGGGCGGTGAGGGTCAGGCGCACTTCCACCGTCCGGGTGCCGTCCTCGTTGGGCTGTACCGTGCAGTCGTACACCAGGCCGAGGTCCACGATGTTGATCGGAATCTCGGGGTCGTAGCAGGTGCGCATCTGCGCCCAGGCGAGCTCGCGCACGTCGTTCTCGGTGGCGTTGGGAGGCAGCTCCGGGGGCTTGACGGGCTCCTTGCCGATGGCGTCGGCATCCTCGCCGGAAATCCGGAAGAGATTCCCCTCCATGTACACGGTGAAGCTGCCGCCGAGGGCCTGGGTGATGTAGCCGGACTGACCGGGTTTGAGTCTGACCTCGACACCGGCCGGGACGATCACCGCGCGGACCTCGCGGTTGACGACGAAGGGCTCGTTCTCGTGGGTACGCATCGTGCGCTCACTCCGTGGAGACGGTCGCGGCGCCGCGCTCCAGCGCGGCGTTCAGGGTGTGCCAGCAGAGGCTTGCGCACTTGACCCGGGCCGGGAATTCGCGCACGCCGGAGAGCGCGGCGAGCTTCCCGAGCGACGCATCGGGCACGGCGTCCTGCCGTGTCAGAAGAGAGTGTATCCGGCCATAGAGCTCGTCGACCGCTCCCTTGTCCTTGCCCTTGACGGCCTCGGTCATGAGCGAGGCCGATGCGGTCGAGATCGCGCAGCCCTTGCCCTCGAAGCGGATATCCTCGATGCGGTCGTCCTTCAGGCGCACCCACACCGTCAGCCGGTCGCCGCAGAGGGGATTGTGTCCCTCGGCGTGGGCATCGCAGGGCTCGATCCGGCCGAAATTCCGCGGGCGCTTGTTGTGGTCGAGAATGACGTCGCGGTAGAGATCTTTCAGGTCCATCAGCCGAATACCTCGCGCGCCTTCTCCAGGGCGGCAACCAGGCTCGCCACGTCGCGCTCGGTGTTGTAGCAGCCGAAGGATGCGCGCGCGGTCGCCGGTATTTCGAAGAACGTCATCACGGGCATGGCGCAGTGATGGCCGGTGCGAACCGCCACGCCCTCGGCATCGAGGATCGTGCCGAGGTCGTGGGGATGGACGCCCGCCATGGTGAAGGAGAGGACCGCTGCCTTGTGCGGCGCCGTGCCGACGATCTCGATGCCGGGGATGCGCGCCAGCTCCCGGGTGGCGTGCTCGAGCAGCCGCTGCTCGTGGGCGGCGATCGCCTCCCGTCCCAGGCTCTCCACGTAATCCATCGCCGCGGCCAGGCCGACTGCGCCGGAAATATTCGGCGTGCCGGCCTCGAACTTCCACGGCAGCTCGTTGTAGGTCGTCTTCTCGAACGAGACGGTCAGGATCATGTCGCCTCCGCCCTGCCACGGGGGCATGGCGGCGAGCAGCTCTTCCCGGCCGTAGAGCACCCCGATGCCGGTCGGGCCGTAGAGCTTGTGGCCGGAGAAGGCGTAGAAGTCGCAGCCGAGCGCGCATACATCGACCACGGAGTGAGGGATGGCCTGTGCGCCGTCGACCAGCACCACGGCGCCCCGGGCATGAGCGGCATCGATCATGCGCTTGACCGGCAGGACGGTGCCGAGGGCATTCGACACGTGCGCGATCGCGACGAGGCGGGTACGCGGGGAGAGCATCGAGCGGAACTCGTCGATCTCGACCTCGCCGCGGCGGTTGATGGGCGCCACCTTCAGCGTGCAGCCCGTCTGATCCCGAACCATCTGCCAGGGCACGATGTTGGCGTGATGCTCGAGCCCGGTGATCAGGATCTCATCGCCCGGTCCCAGGCGCGGACGCGCGTAGGACTGCGCGACGAGGTTGATGCCCTCGGTCGTGCCGCGAACGAAGATGATCTCGCGAGTGGACTGTGCATTGATGAACCGGCGCGCCCGCTCGCGCGCGCCCTCGTACGCCTCGGTTGCCGCCTGGCTGAGCGCATGGACGCCGCGGTGGACATTGGCGTGGATGTGCGTTTCGTAGCGCTCCACCGCCCGCAGCACGGGCAGCGGACGCTGAGCGGACGCGGCGCTGTCGAGGTACACCAGGGGCCGGCCGTTGACCGTCCGCTCGAGAATCGGAAAGTCGCGCCGCACGCGCTCGGCATCGAGCGCCGGCGGGGAGGCGATGCGGTCAGCGGTAACAGCCATCACAGAAGCTCCTTCAGCGAGGCGGCGTCGGCCATCTGGCCGGCAAGGTCGTGCTCGATCTGCCGCCTGAGCTCGGGTAATTCGATCCTGGACACCACATCCTCCAGAAACGCCCACTTGAGCAGGCGCTGCGCGACCTCGGGCGACAGCCCGCGGGAGAGGAGGTAAAAGAGCATGTTGTCGTCCAGCTTGCCAGCGGTCGCGCCGTGGCTGCAGCGAACCTCGTCCGTGTAGATCTCGAGCTGCGGCCGCACGTCGATCTCGGCCTCCGGCCCCGCCAGCAGTCCTCGAAGCGATTGACGCGAATCGGTCCCGGCGGCGGTCTCGCGCACGGCGATCTTGCCGTTGAATGCGACGCGTGCCCGTCCCGAGGCGATGCCGCGGAAGGTCTGCTCGGTGCGGGTGCGCGGGGCGATGTGCTCCACCAGCGCGAAGTTGTCCTGCGCCTGCTGCCTGTCGCCCAGCGCGGCCACCGAAAGGGTGAGTGCCGCTCCCGCGCCGGCCATCTGCACGTGGCTCGTGGAGCGGGCCGAGAGCCCTCCGATGTCGATGGCCACCAGCCCGTAGCGGGCGTCCGCCGCCAGCACCGCCGAGAGCGTGTCGACCCAGGTGCCCCGGGCGCCCGCCCGCTGCAGACGGTAGTGGGTCAGATGTGCGCCGCGCCCGATGTCAGCTACGACCGAGCTGTTGACGAAGCTGTTGCCACCGCCGGCGCTGACGTACCGCTCGATGAGAACCAGGCGACTCGCGGGATCGAGGCTGACCTGCACGCGCGGATAGGAGGCTCCGGCATCGGCGCCCGCGACCGCGACGAACACCAGCTCGAGGCGTGCGGGCTCCGCGGCGGTCCCGCTGACATGGATCGCGGCCGTATCCGTGGCAAACGCCTCGTTGAGCAGCGCCAGGCGAGCCTCGGGCAAGCCGTCGGAGGCGGGCAGGGCGTGCGGCAGCTGCAGAACCTTTGCGAGCGCCGATCCCGCGGCGGAGCCGTGGGCCGCGCGCCGCAGGCTGCGCACCGTGAGCCCGGCCTGCCCCTCGGGAGAGGACAGGTCAGGCGCAAAAGCGCCGTCGACGAATGTGTACCGCGCGAAGCCCTGCAGCCTGGCGGGCAGGCCGGGCTCGGTTGGCGGCGGAATCCCCTCTCCTGGAGCCCCGGCCGAAGATGCCGCGGCGGTCGTCGATCCGACTGGCGCGAACCGTGCCCGCTCCAGCGGCCGCAGGTTGGTGTACCGCCAGTTCTCCTCGCGGGTGGTGGGCAGCCCGCGCGCGGCGAGCGTCTGAATGGCCTCCTGCCGTCGCTCCCGGCTGACGACGCCGGCGGGAAGCGACTCGCGAACCGCCGCGTACTCGTCCAGGATTCTTTTCGACAGCGCCGCGCTCATGCCGCCTCGCCGGTCACCCAGTCGTAGCCCCGGCGCTCGAGCTCGAGCGCCAGCGACTTGTCGCCGCTGCGGGCGATGCGTCCCTTGACCAGTACGTGAACGTGGTCCGGGACGATGTAGTCGAGCAGCCGCTGATAGTGCGTCACGAGCACGAGTGACCGCTCCGGCGAGCGCAGCGTATTCACTCCGTGGGCGACGATCTTCAGCGCATCGATGTCGAGGCCGGTGTCCGTCTCGTCCAGGATCGCGAGCCGCGGCTCGAGGACCAGCATCTGCAGGATCTCGTTGCGCTTCTTCTCGCCGCCGGAGAAGCCCTCGTTGACTCCGCGGGAGAGCATGCTTTCCTCCATGCGCATCAGCCGCATCTTCTCCCGCACGAGCGTCAGGAACTCGAAGGCGTCCACCTCATCGAGCCCGCGATGCTTGCGCGCGGCGTTCACCGCCGCCTTCAGAAGATAGACGTTGTTGACGCCCGGGATCTCGACCGGGTACTGGAAGCCGAGGAACACCCCCTCGCGCGCACGCTCCTCGGGAGCGAGCGCCAGCAGGTCGCGGCCCTGGAAGGTCACCGAGCCCGCGGTGATCTCGTATCCCGGGCGTCCGGCGAGCACGTTGGCGAGCGTGCTCTTGCCCGAGCCGTTGGGCCCCATGACGGCATGCACCTCGCCGGTCGGAACCGTGAGCGTCAGTCCCTGCAGGATCTCCTTGCCGTCCACCTTGACGTGCAGATTCTCGATTTTCAGCATGATGCTCTCTTTCAACCCACCGCGCCTTCGAGGCTCACCGCCAGGAGGTTCTGCGCCTCGACGGCGAACTCCATCGGCAGCTCCTTGAACACGGATTTGCAGAAGCCGCTGACGATCAGGTTCACCGCATCTTCCTCGGAAATGCCCCGGGAGAGGCAGTAGAAGAGCTGGTCGTCACTGATCTTCGAGGTGCTCGCCTCGTGCTCCACCGTCGCGGAGGGGTTCTTGACCTCGACGTAAGGGAAGGTATGCGCACCGCACTTGCCGCCCATGAGGAGCGAGTCGCACTGCGTGAAATTGCGCGCCCCATGGGCGCTCGGCAGGATCTTCACCAGGCCGCGGTAGGTGTTCTGTCCGCGCCCGGCGGAGATGCCCTTGGAGATGATGGTGCTGCGCGTATCGCGGCCGATGTGGATCATCTTCGTGCCGGTGTCCGCCTGCTGCCGGTTGTTGACGGTCGCAACGGAGTAGAACTCGCCGCTCGAGCCGTCGCCGCGCAGCACGCAGCTCGGGTACTTCCAGGTGATCGCCGAGCCCGTCTCCACCTGGGTCCAGGAGATGTGGGAATTCCGGCCCCGGCATTCGCCGCGCTTCGTCACGAAGTTGTAGATGCCGCCCTTGCCCTCGGCATCGCCCGGGTACCAGTTCTGCACCGTCGAGTACTTGATGTAGGCATGCTCCAGCGCCACCAGCTCCACGACCGCGGCATGCAGCTGGTTCTCATCGCGCATCGGAGCGGTGCAACCCTCGAGGTATGACACGTGCGCGCCCTCATCCGCGATGATCAGCGTGCGCTCGAACTGTCCGGTCTTCGCCGCATTGATGCGGAAGTAGGTCGAAAGCTCCATCGGGCAGCGCACGCCCTTGGGTACGTACACGAAGGAGCCGTCCGAGAACACGGCGGAGTTGAGCGAGGCGAAGAAGTTGTCGGTATGGGGCACCACGCTGCCGAGGTACCGCTCGACGAGCTCCGGATGCTTCTGCACCGCCTCCGAGAACGGGCAGAAGATGACCCCGGCCTCGTGCAGGCGCTCCTTGAACGTGGTCGCGACGGAGACGCTGTCGAACACCGCGTCCACCGCCACGCCCGCGAGGCGGGCGCGCTCGTGCAGCGGCACGCCGAGCTTCTCGTAGGTCTCGAGGAGCTTCGGGTCCACCTCATCGAGGCTCTTCGGTCCGTCGCTCTTCGCCTTCGGTGCCGAGTAATAGGAGATCGCCTGATAGTCGATGGGCGGGTAGCTGGCGTGCGACCAGTGGGGCTCGCTCAGGGTCAGCCAGTGCCGCAGCGCCTTGAGGCGCCACTCGGTGAGGAACGCCGGCTCGCCCTTCTTGCGGGAGATGAGGCGCACCACGTCCTCGTCCAACCCGGGCGGGACCGTGTCCGCGTCGATGTCGGTGACGAACCCGTGCTTGTAGCCGCGGGCGATCAGGGTTTCCAGCTTGTTTGCGGTTTCACTCATATTCATTCGGCTCAGGAACGTACGGCGGCGCGCGAGGCGGCAGCCTTCAGGTCACGCTCCAGCGCGGGCAGCGCCACCTGGGTCTGGTCGATACCGGCGAGCTGGGCGAGGCTGACGTCAT
>DASZYK010000392.1:0-10858 GCA_035545455.1 Steroidobacteraceae bacterium | reverse complement strand
AGACGAGCGGGGAGTTCGAGTTGATGTTGCCGAGGACGACGGGGTGGGTCTCGAGGTATTCGGCGCCGAAAAGGACCCGCGCCAGCGCGATGGCATCGGCCGCGTGGCCGGCCGTCTCCGGCGTCGCCTCGCAGCCCTGATCCGAGTACCGGAAGAAGGCGTACTGCACGTCGAGATGGCGCTTGTTGGGGGGGATCTCCATCGGCTCGCACATGCTGCCGCCCGAGAAGTGAATGGCGGGCGCCATGTGCGCCAGCTTGATGAAGTTGTGCAGATCCTCGAGCGTGCCGTAGCGGCGGCCGCGGTCGAGGTCCGTGACGAAGGGCGGTCCGCCGACCGGGGAGAAAACCGTGGCATCGCCGCCGAACCGCACGTTGCGCGCGGGATTGCGGGCGAAGAGGGTGAACTCGGACGGCGCCGTCGCCAGCAGCCGGCGCGCGAGGCCCCGGGGAATGCGCACGCGCTCGCCGCGAACCTCCGCTCCCGCCTCCCGCCACAGGCGTAGCGACTCCGGGTCGCGCCGCAGCTCGATGCCGATCTCCTCGAGGATCGTCTCGGCGTTGGCCTCGATGATCTCGATCGCCTCCGAGCTCAGGAGGTCAACGGGCGGCAGGCGCCGTCGGATGTAGGGGTACTTGCGGGCCGGGGCGCGCGCTCGCGCGCGTCGGCTCTCGCGGGTGCGGCGCGTGGGGATGTCGGGGTCGCTCATGGTGCTCTGATTCTATCGCCGCCTCATCCGGCCGGCGACGGGCCGTGCCGTCTCCTGCGTTGACGCCCGTGCGGTTTTTTATTATCGTAGTGATATTATCGTGCGGCAAGCGACAGAATGACAGGCGCGGTAAGGGGGCGGTATGAAGACAGCTCGAACGATGCCTGCAGGAGTGCGTGACCGGGCCGACGGGGCTCGCAGACGCTCGAAGGTCGCCTTCGCGGTCGCTGCCGCCCTGTACGGCGTGGCGGCGGGCCGCATCCCGCCGGCACTTGCCGCCGATCGCGCCGGCGCCGCGGATCCCGCCGGACCCGACGTCTTGCAGGAAGTCATCGTCACCGCGACGAAGCGCTCGGAGAACCTGCAGAACATCCCGGAGACCATCCAGGTCCTGAGCGCCGGTGACATCCGCAAGCTCGGGATCACGCATTTCGAGGACATCGTACGCACGATGCCGACGGTGTCCTACCAGAGCATCGGGCCGACGGATCAGATGTTCTACATCCGCGGCGTGTCCGACGGCAGCAGCGCGAACGCCGCGAACATCTCGACCACGGGATACTTCCTCGACGACGCCTCGACGAGCTATTACGGCTACATTCCCGACCTGCATCTTTACGATGTGGCGCGCATCGAAGTGCTCGATGGCCCGCAGGGGACGCTCTTCGGCGGCAGCGCCATGTCGGGCGCCATCCGCATCATCACCAACAAGCCCGATCCGAACGCCTTCTCCGCCGGAGCCGACCTGGACTACGGCGGCATCGACCACGGCGGCAACAACACCACCGGCGAGGCATTCGTCAACCTGCCCCTCATCCGCGACCGGACCGCGCTGCGGCTCTCCGGTTACGTGGTCCACGAGGGCGGCTTCATCGACAACGTGCTCGCGACCAGGAACTGGTTCAATGGCGTCGTTTCCACGAACGCGCAGTGGGCCCGAAACGACTACAACACCGAGAAGCAGTACGGCGGGCGCGCGGCCATCTCGCAGAAGATCGGCGACTCCTGGAACGCCGTGCTGACGGTGAACTTTCAGCGCCAGGACACCTCCGGCTCCTGGACGCAGGACCCGGCCCGCTACGGGCTGCGCAGGGTGGCGCATTTCGGCCCCGAGGGCATCTCCGATTCCTTCACGGACTACGATCTGAAGGTGGAGGGCGACGTCGGCATCGGGGACCTGGTTTACGCCTCGACGTACTGGACCTATCCGTACCATTACGTCACGGAGTATTCCGAGTACGTCCAGTACAATCCGTTCCCCGACTACTACTATCAGAATTCGCCGTCCCTGCTGCAGAGCCTGACCTGCCTCACCGGCCCGACCATCCAGGGTGGAACCGATCCGTACGGCGGCTGCCAGGCGCCGAACATGTACTACACGTACGACCAATGGACGCAGCAATGGTCGAACGAGCTGCGGCTGCAGTCCAAGGCGGGCGGGCGCCTGCACTGGCTGGCGGGTCTTTACTGGCAGAAGACGCGGCAGACTTGGGACACGTACTATCTCATGCCCGGGATGCAGCCGAACGGCGAGGCGTACCAGAGCGCGCTCTCGTATTACAGCTACTACTACACCGGGACCGCCGCGCCGCTGCCGCACGAGTGGTACAGCAGCGTCAACCGGAACGACTCGCTGAACACGGCGGAGTTCGCCGACGTGAGCTTCGATCTCACGAAGCGCTGGAACATCGACGGCGGGCTGCGGTACTTCGACTGGAACTACAGCTCCGGTGACGAATGGGCGGGGTACTTCTGGGCGCCGAAGACGCCGACCGCTCCGACCAAGGTGTCGGGGCACAAGCTCTCCGGCAAGGCGAGCATCTCCTTCAAGGCGACGCCGGGCGTGCTGCTCTACGGGACCTTCAGCCAGGGTTACCGCCAGGGCGGCAGCAACGCGGGGGCGTCATCGTCGTGCTACCAGAAGGGCGTGCCGCTCACGTACGAGCCGGACACGCTCAACAACTTCGAGGTGGGGTGGAAGTCCGGGCTTCTCGACGGGCGCATGCGCTGGAACGGCGCGGTCTATTACATGCGCTGGAACGGCTATCAGGCGCCGATCTTCGACGATTCCATCTGTCCGACGACCTTCAATGCCAATTTCGGCACCGCCCGGATCTATGGCGCGGAGACGAATTTCGCCTGGCGGATCACCGAGGGACTGACGCTGCAGGCGACCGCCAACTACAACGACTCGCGCCTCGTCAGCGTCAAGCCGAACTTCGCCGGCGTGCTCACGCAGATGATCGTGCCGAACGAGACGCTGCCGTTCGTTCCCTACTTCAGCTACAGCGCGAACATCCGCTACGACAGATCGCTCGGCTCGGCGCTGAAGGGATTCATCCAGTACGACATCGCGCACAAGGGCGACAGATGGAGCGACCTGCGGGCGCTGTCGAACCCGGCGCTCGGCAGCAGGGCGGGCTCCGCCCGCGTTCTGGAGCCGCAGTACAACATCTCCAATGTGCGCTTCGGAGTCGAGAGTCCCGACGACACCTGGACGGTCGAAGGCTACATCAGCAACCTCTGGAACACGAACGCGGTCATCCTGGTCAACACGGGCAACTACGACCGGCGCGAGACCACGAACGAGCCGCGCGTGATGGGGGTGCACCTCAGCTATCGCTTCGACGGGGACTGACGAAGCCGCGGCAGGGCGGGCGCAGGATGCGCCGGCCGTCGCTCTCACTCGTCCGCGAATCGCGCCAGGCAATCCCCCAGGCTCCGCCGCAGCGGCTCGAGCTCGGCCGCGAAGCGTTTCCAGTAGCCCACTCCCGATGCGTACAGGGGCTGGCGCACCTGCTCGGAGCTCGCCGTGCGCACCGGACGGCGGTTCTCGTGAAAGCTCAGCGTGCCGGCCTCGAACGCCAGCCCGCAGTAGTCGAGCAGGCGCCGCACGGTCTGCTGCGGATCGCGGATCAGCTGCTCGTATTGGAGATGCATCACCCGGCCGGGCAGCACCTCGTCCCAGTGATCCATCAGGGCGAGATAACAGCGGTAGTAGCGCCCGAGATCCTCCAGGTCGTAGCTGAAGGACTGCCCCTGGGCGAAGTACTGCTTGAAGTTGCTGAGGCAGGCATCCATGGGATGCCGGCGCACATCGACGATCCTCGCGTTGGGAAGGATCACGTGAATCAGCCCGACGTGGCTGAAATTGTTCGGCATCTTGTCGATGAAGCGCGGCTTGCCGGCGCGTACCGCGCGGGTCTCCTCGATGTAGCGGCGGCCGAGGGCGGTCAGCTCATCGGCGGAGAGCGCGCGCAAGCGCTCCGGATAGCCGTCCCGAGCGGCATCGAGATGGTCCAGCTCGCGCACCATCGCCAGGATGTTGTGCAGCTCCATCGTGCCTTCGGCCTGCGAGTGACTGGCGAGGATCTGCTCGACGAGCGTCGAGCCGGATCGGGGCAGCCCGACGATGAAGATCGGCGCGGGATCGGGGTGACCGGCGAGCGCTCGGGCGCGGAAGAACCCGGCGTCGCAGCAGGCCGCGATACGCCTCGATTTGCCCTCGAAGGTCTCGATGGAGAAGGGCGAGGTGCGCTTGCGCAACGCATTGCCCTGCGCATAGTGGCTGAAGGCCTCGGGGTACCTCTCGCGCTGCTCCAGGGCGCGCGCGATCGCAAAGTGCAGCTGCGCCTCATCCGTGCCGGCCGACGGCGCGGCGAGCAGATCCTGCATCGCCGCGAGCTCCGCATCGCTGAAGAGGTAGTTCTTGAGGTCCGCGAGGCTCCAGTACGCTTCGGCGTACTTCGGATCGAGCCTCAGGCACTCACGATAGGCGTGCTCGCACTGCGCGCGTCGTCCGAGCGTCTTGTTGACGTGCCCGATGGCGAGCCGGAATGCGGCCTGCGAGGGATTGAGCCGCGCGGCCTCCTCGTAGGCCGACAGCGCCTCTTCCTGACGCAAGAGCCGGATATACACCGAGCCCAGCGCCGCCCAGGTCTGCGGGTTGTCCGGCTCGAGCCGCAGCAGCTCGCGGAAAGTGTCCGCCGCCTCGGCCAGGCGCTCCGCCGCGAGGAGGGTATGGCCCCATGCGCGCCGCACGAGAGGGTGGTGATGCGAGCGAACGCGGGCGTGGCTCACCAGCCGCTCGGCATCCCGCGTATTGCCGGAGCGGATGGCCACGGCGGCGAGACCGGCGAGCGCGGCAAGGTGGCTCGCATCGCTCTTCAGGACGTCGCGGAAGATCCCTTCGGCACCGCGATAGTCGCCGCCGGCGAGCGCGGCGGTGGCTTCCTCGATGCGCTGCCGATGAGGATCGAGCAGCCGCGCCCGCTCGAAGGCGGCGCGCGCCTCCGCGAACTTCTCCATGTCCACCAGCACATCGCCGTACGCGAGCCAGCCGGCCTCGAGAGAGGGCTTCTCCTTCAGCGCCGCTCTCAGCTCCGTGCAGGCTGCCTCCACGCGTCCATCCTGGCGATAGGCGCGTGCGAGATCGATGCGTGCGTGCAGGAACCGGGGCGCCTCGGCGACGACACGCTCGAGGATTTCCAGGGCGGGAGCCAGCTTGCCCTGCGAGAGCAGCGCCACGCCGAGCAGATGCAGGCTGTTGCTTTCGCCTGGGCGCGAGCGTTGGATATCCCGCAGCTGCCGTTCCGCGGTCTCGAAGCGTCCGACCCGCACGGCCTCGAATGCCCGCCAGTATGCGGCCTGGAGGTCCGTTTTGCTCTGCTGCGACATTACACCGACCCTGATGCGGCGCCGCGCGCGGTCCGCCGCTCGGGATTGTAAAGGCCTCCACCGCCGCTCGCTATGCGCGAGTGACCCTGAGGTAGACTTGCGCTGGCCTGATCCGCGGGCGATCGCAGTGCGCGCGGGTAATCTACATGACGCGCGGTAGAGGCCGTGTTTTCGTGATGAGAAAGACTCTTGCCGCTCACCTGCCGGCCGCAACGCTGGCCGTCTGGGCCGCCGTCCTCGGCGGGACAGGCCCGGCGAATGCCGGCAACCCGAATCCCCTCGGTCTCGGGCGCGCCTTTCGCTGTACCGCCGACCCGGATGCCGCATCGACGGTTCCCGGCTGGACCATCGTCTCGGGCAGCCCGGCGCTGCGTTGCGCCAGGGCGCTGCCGGCGACATGGCCCGATCGATCCGCGCCGCGGACCGTCATCGCCAACGGACCTTATGGGTCGAGCGTGCTCGAGCGATTGCTTCCGCTCGCGCCGGCGGCACCGCACGATCGCCGCTTCACCCTGTCCGCAGCGCTCGCGGCTTTCGGCGAGGGCTCGGGAC
Organism: Steroidobacteraceae bacterium; assembly: GCA_035545455.1. Taxonomy (GTDB): domain Bacteria; phylum Pseudomonadota; class Gammaproteobacteria; order Steroidobacterales; family Steroidobacteraceae; genus 13-2-20CM-66-19. The sequence goes on along the minus strand of DASZYK010000392.1, from coordinate 4,920 downwards.
GTGCAGTGCTCACCGGGAGGTTTCTCGGGGCGTCCGGGCAGCAGTTGGGCGCCAGGCTGGTGCTGCGCGGGCCGCCGGCCGTCGGGCGGATACTCCCCCTGCGCTTCGAGCCGCGTAGCGTTTCCGGTCACATTCCGCGTGGCGCCGTCGCTCTCGACCTGCATCTTCACCTCGCTGGCAGGACCGCCGTTGCCAGGAGCTACATCGGGGCGATGCGGCTCGAGGTCACCCCGCCCATGCCGTTCCCGCCGCCATGGCCTCCGCCCGCGCAGGTGCCGCGCTTCGATCATGTGTTCCTGGTCATGATGGAGAACACGGACTATGGCCAGGTGATCGGCGATACGAGGGACGCGCCCTTCATCAACTCGCTCGCATCCCGCGGCACCCTGCTCGCGGATTATCAGGCGGTCTATCATCCGAGCGATCAGAACTATCTCGCGATCGCCGGCGGCGACACGTTCGTTCGGGGCGGTGTGTACTTTCCGCACATTCATCTCGCGGCGGCGCACCTCGGCGATCTCCTGGAGGCGGCCGGAAGGTCCTGGAAGGCGTATTTCGAGGGCATGGGCACCCCATGCAATGTGACCACGCGGTACGACAGGAACTTCGAGCCCGACGATGCGCCGTTCATCAACTTCAACGACGTCCGGCAGCATCCCGGGCGTTGCCGCGCCCATCTCGTCGACCTGAGCGAATGGCCGCAGGATCTGCAGCGCGCCGCGACCACGCCCGTTTTCGCCTGGCTCGCGGCCGACGATTACGATGACGGCGAGATACCCGGCAACGGATCGCCCGAGAGCCTGCGGGTGCAGGATGCCTGGCTGAAGCGCACGCTCGAGCCGCTCTTCGCCGCGCCCGCCTGGCACGATCAGAGGAGCCTGCTCATCCTCACCTGGGACGAGTCGAGCAACGTCGTCGACAACCACATTGCGGCCATCGTCGTCGGCTCGCGCGGCACGGTCAGATCCGGCTACGTCAGCCACCGGCGCTATGATCACTACGGCACGGCGCGCACCATCGAGGCGGCGCTCGGGCTGCCCAGCCTGACGAGCAACGATGGGTATGCGCCGTCCTTCGACGATGTATTCATGCACGCGGGCCCTCAACAGGGATCCGAGAGTGCCGCGCCGGCGCGCGCGCCGCCGCCTGCGGGCTCGGGCGATGTCTCGAGCCCGGAATCGGCCGCCGCCGCCTCGCGGCGGTCCCGCGCCAGATCGAGCGAGCGGCATGCGAGCAGGTACACCCCGCCGGCGACCGGCAGGCCGATCAACATGGCGAGGTCGATCCCATGCAGCGCTCGCGCGGCCGGCCCCGTGTACAGGCCGGTGCTGAAGAAGGGCGCCATGGCCACGAAGCCCGCCGTGTAGGCGAGCAGCCCGCGCCAGTTCCAGCGGCCGTACATCCCGCGGGGATTGAAGATCTCGCGCACGGAGTAGTGGCCTCTGCGCACGAGATAGAAGTCGACGAGGTTGACCGCGGTCCAGGGCGTGAACAGGTACAGGAGAAGAGACAGCAGGTCGCCGAAGCGCGTCAGGAAATGAGCGGAGGAGTCGAGCGCGATGGCCGTGGAGACGATCGCGGCGGCCGCGACGCTCGCGAGCCGCTTGCCGGCGCCCCTGCCGACCGGCTTGAAGGTGTCGCTGACGCTGAGCAGCGTGAGCGCGGCGCCGTAGAAGTTGAGCGCCGTTATCGTGACGAGTCCGAGCAATGAGCCGACGAGGAGCACCGGGCCGAAGCCGGAAAGCACGTGATCGGCGGCGCGCTCGAGCGCGGCGGGCACGTTCAGGGTCGGAGCCGCCGCCGCGGCCACGCTCCCCACGAGCATCATCCATGCGCCGCCCAGCAGGGCGCCGCAGTAGGTCCACCAGAAGGATGCGCGGACGCTGACCTCGCGAGGCAGATACCGCGAGTAGTCGGAGACATAGATCGACCAGCTGAGCTGATAGGAGGCGGCGGCGAGCAGCTCGGCGAAGAACGGCCCGGCACGGAAGCCCGCCGGATCCCATTGCGCCGGGGACAGGCCGAGCCGCGTCGCTCCGGCGCAGAATACCGCCAGCATCGCGATCATCAGGAACGCGACGGCGCGCTGCGCGATGTGAATGGAGTCATAGCCGATCCCGGCCAGGATCGCGGCAAGCACCGCGAAACCGATCATCGCCGCGGGCGAGGTGGCCGGCAGGGCGCCGGCCAGCTGATGGAGCGCCTGGGCGGCAAGCACCTGGTTGAAGGAGTTGTAGCCGACGTAGGTCACCAGTGCGACCGCCCAGACGAGCAGGGCGCCGACGAAGCCGAATTGCGGCCGCGACTGGATCATCTGCGGCAGCCCGAGCTGCGGTCCCTGCGTCGAATGGAACGCCATGAAGAAGGTGCCGACCGCGCAGCCGGCGATCACCGCCACCGCGGTCCAGAGCAGGTTGCCGCCGAGCGCGATGCCGAGCGCGCCGACCGCGAGCGTCGCCAGTTGGGCATCGCCGGCGAACCAGACGGGCCAGAGGTGCCAGACCTTCCCGTGCCGCTCGGCAAGGGGCACATAGTCGATGGAGCGCTGCTCGAGCAACATGCCGCGGGCCATGGGTGTCTTTATATTATAAGCAAAATATTATAAAGTGCCATCGGCGGCGAGCGGGCCGCCGTCGCAGGAGGGGAGGGGCGAGGTGGTGGTCAACAGCATGCGGCGCGTCCGTACCCTGGGACTGCTCGGCACCGGCGTCATCGGCGGCGGCTGGGCGGCGCGCGCGCTGCATTTCGGCATCGACGTGATCGCCGCGGACGCCAGGCCGGAGATGGAGAGCTGGATCCGCGGAGCCGTCGCCAACGCGGAGGGCGCCCTGTCGCGCCTGACCTCGGCACCGCTGCCGCCGAAGGGCACGCTGTCCTTCACCACCGATCCGGCCACGATGGCGCGCGCGGCCGATTTCATCCAGGAGAACATCCCGGAGCAGCTCGAGTTGAAACAGCGCATGCTCGCCGAGGTGAGTCGTCACGCGCCGGCGGATGTCGTGATCGCATCGAGCACCTCCGGACTGATGCCGACGGATCTGCAGCGCGACGTGCGTTTCCCGCAGCGCCTGCTGGTCGCGCATCCGTTCAATCCCGTGTATCTGCTGCCGCTCGTCGAGCTGGTCGGCGGCGCGCGGACCTCGCCCGCCGCGCTCGATGCCGCGGCGGACTTCTATACGTACATCGGCATGCATCCGCTGCGGGTCCGCCGGGAAATCCCCGGGCATCTCACCGACCGCCTGCAGGAGGCCCTGTGGCGGGAGATCCTGCACCTGGTCAATGACGGCGTCGCGACGACCGGCGAGCTCGACGACGCGATCGTCTACGGCCCCGGACTGCGTTGGGCCGCGATGGGAACCAACCTGATCTATCATCTGGCGGGCGGCGAGACGGGCATGCGCCACATGCTGCGCCAATTCGGCCCCTGCCTCAACTGGCCCTGGACCCGGCTCGAGGCGCCGGAGCTCACCGAAGGGCTCATCGATCGCATGGTCGAGGGCACGCAGGCGCAGGCGGCCGGGCGGTCGATCCGCGCCCTCGAGCGGCTGCGCGACGAGTATCTGGTGGCCATCCAACAGGTCCTGCGGCAATTCGATATCGGAGCCGGCGCGACGCTGCGCAAGCTCTAGGAGCGGCTGTACGCCGAGAGCGCCGCGGCGCTCGGAAGCGGCGGATGGGAGTCGCTGCGCGATGCGGCCGGCGGTCCGCCGCTCACCCTCGAGACGCGCGTCCGGCCGGAATGGGTGGGCGCCGACGGGGAGATGATGCAGTTCCGCTGCCTGCAGGTGTTTGGCGAGGCGGCGGAGGCGCTGTTCCGCGCCGCCGATCAGGCCGGTGGCCGATCGGGCGGCACGCTGCGCATGATCGAGAGCCACCTGACGCTTCACGCTCGGGCCCGGGCGCTCGAGGCGATCTTCGTCACCACCCAGGTGCTCGGACTCGATGAGGCCCGGGTGCATCTCTTCCACCGGCTCGCCCGGCGCGGCGATGAGCGGCTGATCGCCACGGCGGAGCAGGTCTATGAGCATCTCGGCGCGACGGAGGCGGCGCCTTCGCCCATGGGTGAGGGGGTGCGCGCCCGTCTCGGTGAGCTGCATGAGGCGCACGCGTGCCTCCCGGTTCCGCCCGAGGCGGGTCGTCGTGTAGTCTTTGCAGGTCACTGATCCGCCGGGAGCCCGGGAAACACATGCCGAAGATCGTCGACCATGCGCAGCGCCGCGACGAGATCGCACTCGTCGCCTGCCGGGTCGTCGCCGAGCACGGCTTCGATCAGGCGACCATCGTGCGCATCGCCCGCGAGGCCGGCTACACGACGGGCATGGTGGCGCATTACTTCGATACCAAGCAGGAGATCATCATCGCGGCGCTGCGGCTGATCCTGCGGCGCATCGAGGAGCGCCTGACGCCCCCGAGCGAGGGCGGCGCACCCGATCTTCTGGCGCTGTTGACGGAGGCGCTGCCGATCGATGCGACGCGCTTCACCGAATGCGCCTTCTGGACGGCCTTCTGGGGCCAGGTCTCCGCGGACAAGCGCCTCAAGCGCATCAACGCCTGGGTCCACCGCGAGTACATGCGCCTGTTCGAGCGCTGCCTCGCGCGCTGCTGGGCGCAGTGGGAGCGTTGGCCGGCCGTCACCCGCGATCAGGTGCTGCGCTCGGTGATGACATTCATCAACGGCCTGACGGCGAGCGCGGTGGCGAGTCCGGGCGATTGGCCGCCCGAGCAGCAGGTGGGCCAGCTGCGCCTGCAGCTGCAGCTGCTGCAGGCCTGGGCGGAGGATTCGGCGGCCAGGCAGCCGGCCCGCGGCCGGCGCGCCGCCGGGCGGCCCGGGCCGTCCGTGGCATAGCCGGGTTGTTGCCGGCGTTCAGCGCGGGATGACGGGGCTTGCCGTGCCGGCTCGCCGGCACCGCGCTCACGGGC